>JAIFLC010000008.1 GCA_020049295.1 Bacteroidota bacterium | reverse complement strand
GTTTTTAATTCTTCCTGAAAAAGATGGACGCAAATATTTTATCCTGCTCGATGATATTATTCGGTATTGTTTAGACGATATTTTTGTGCGGTTCAAATTTACGGCATTTACTGCTTATACTTTTAAGTTTACAAGAGATGCAGAACTGGATATCGATAATGATGTTTCTAAAAGCTTTCTTGAAATTATGGCCGATAGTCTGGAACAACGAAAATCAGCCTCTGCATTGCGATTTGTTTATGATAAAAGCATGCCTAAAGACATTTTAAAAGTTGTGATTAATAAACTCAAAATAACGAATAATGATCAGTTGGTTGAGGGTGGAAGATATCACAATTTCAAGGATTTTATGAATTTTCCTAATTTCGGTATCGAATCGTTGGAATATCCAAAGGCTGATCCTATACCACATAAGGATTTTTCAGAAGGAGCAAGCGTAATAAAAGCATTCCGCGAAAAAGATATCATGTTGCATTATCCCTATCAGAGCTTTAATTACATTGTTGAATTGTTACGTGAAGCCAGCATCGATCCAAAAGTTATCTCAATAAAGATGACACTTTACAGAGTTTCAAAACCATCGAATGTAATTAATGCATTGATAAATGCAGCACGTAATGGTAAGAAAGTAACAGTCTTTCTAGAGCTTCAAGCAAGGTTCGATGAGGAAGCAAATATTTATTATTCAGAAGAACTTCAAAAAAACGGAGTAAAAGTACTAACCAGCATTCCCGGACTTAAAGTGCATTGCAAGTTATTGCTTATTAAGCGTCAGGAGGTCGATGGAATACGTTACTATGCAAATATTGGAACAGGAAACTTCCACGAAAAAACTTGTAAGGTATACAGCGACTGTTCTTTGTTAACATCAAATCCCGAAATAACAAACGAAGTCGACAAGGTATTTGGACTCTTTTCAATGAGTTTCAGACCATCTAGATTTAGAACATTAGTGGTCAGCCCGTTTAGTAACCGAAGCTTTTTCATCAAGTTAATTGAAAGTGAAATAGAGAATGCAAAACTTAAGCGGGAAGCATGGTGTATCATTAAATTGAATAGTCTTGCAGATGAAAAGTTAATTAATAAATTGTATCAGGCAAGCAATGCCGGAGTTAAAGTGTATTGTATAATTCGTGGTATTTGTAAACTGGTGCCTGGTATTAAAGGAATGAGCGAAAACATACAAGTAATAAGTATTGTTGACAAGTACCTTGAACATTCACGTATTTTAGTGTTTTGCAATGGGGGCGATGAGCGCTATTTAATTTCATCTGCTGACTGGATGATGAGAAATCTCGATAACCGCATTGAAGTTACAGTGCCTGTTTTTGATAAAGAGATACAAAAGGAATTAAAGGAAATGTTGATGATACAGCTTAAGGATAATACTAAATCCCGTATTATTGACAAAGACATGAAAAACAATTATGTTCGAAAAATCGGGAATGAATATCGTGCTCAAGTTGATTTTTATGATTTTATTAAGAGCAAACACTCCAAGTAATTCAATACATTCGACCTCATATTCTTAAAAAGATCAACTAATAATGCTCTTCTAGGAAGAATCTGTTCAAAATCCTTCGTTATTATTCAATTATTAATCAAATTTTTATGATTTGATTATTTTCTTATATTTGGCTAAATAGTAAAAACTAAAAAAACGGAGGTCGCATGCTTCACGAATCAACAGTAATGAAAGAAACCGACAATGCAGCTGCAAGAAAAGCTAAGTTGGGTGTTAAATTATTTTTTATTTATACCATAATCTATGCAGGTTTTGTGTTAATAGGTTTATTTAAACCCGAATTAATGGGATTGGAATTAATGGCTGGCCAAAACATTGCCATTATTTATGGATTTGGATTAATAGTTTTGGCTATAGTTATGGGTTTTATATATAACTATGCCTGCACCAGGTTAGAAAATAAATTAAATAAAAACTAATTAACACATAACAATTATGATATACGAAGTTTCAAATCTCGCCGTTATAATTTTCCTTTTTATTGTTGGTCTAGTATTAGGATTATCCTTTTATTTTGCCCGCAAAACAAAGTCGGCTGCTAGTTATTATGCTGCAGGTGGAAAAATTCATTGGGCTGTTAATGGTATTGCTTTTGCAGGCGATTACCTTTCGGCAGCTTCCTTCTTGGGTATTTGCGGAATGATTGCATATTCCGGTTACGATGGATTTCTATATTCTATTGGTTACCTCGCAGGATGGGTTGTTGCTTTATTTCTTGTTGCAGAACCTCTTAGAAAACTTGGTAAATATACATTTGCAGATGCATTGGATTCAAGATTTAATGCAAAATCAATTAAACTGGCTGCATCAATAAGTACACTTATAGTTTCAGTTTTTTATCTTATTCCACAAATGGTGGGTGCCGGCGACCTTGTTGTTCCATTACTCGGATTACCTCACTGGATGGGTGTTCTTATTGTTGGTTCGATAGTAATATTTATTGTGGCTACTGCAGGTATGACATCAACTACTTATGTTCAGTTTATTAAGGGTGCATTATTAGTGGTTTTTTCAACTATACTTACCTTTTTTATCCTTAAAAACGGATTAAACTTATCTCCAGGTAATGATTACCACCAATTCAATAAAATTGGTGTAGTAGTTGAAAGCGACAATTCTTTTAGGGTGTCTGATTCAACCTATGTAGTTAAATCAAACCAAATAGTTGGTAATCTTACCTTTATTAAACTCGAAAAAGAAGGCAATGCAGGTTGGTATAAATTAAGCAATAATGGTGATGATGCTTTTCTCGAAGAAGCACCGTTTATTACGACAACCTCAACAGGAGAGAAATTATACAATGGAGCACCAAAATCAGAACGTAAGTTTTATCAGGTTGGGCATCTAAGTAAAATTATTGTCGATGGAGTTGAAGTAGATAAAACTGGCTCCTTGGGTCCATTTGAATTTATTCAGGCAATAGAAAAAAGCGAAATAGTTCGTTTTACAAAAAAAGCTTTTACCGATGGAGAAGATAAAGTAACTGTATATTATCAAGAAAAAACATTAGGGAAAGATATTATGAAACCTGGTCTTTTATATAAACTTTCAAAAAGCTCAGGTGCCACTTTCTGGAACAGATTAAATTTCTTATCTCTGATGTTAGCATTATTTCTTGGAACATCTGCATTACCTCATATTCTCATACGATATTATACCGTTCCTAGTCAGCGTGCTGCCAGAAAATCAACTATTGTAGCTATTTCAGCAATTGGATTCTTCTATATTTTAACCCTTTATATGGGGCTAGGTGCTATGATAAATGGTGTGCTTGATGTTGAAAGTAGTAATATGTCTGCACCGCTTCTAGCTAAATATTTTGGAGTTGGGATATTTTCAATAATATCGGCTATTGCTTTTGCAACTGTACTTGGAACTGTTAGCGGACTTATAGTTGCTTCTTCAGGAGCTATTGCTCACGACTTTATCGATAAATACCTTAAAGTTGAAATGACCGACAAAGAAAAAGTTAAAGCAGGTAAATTTGCTGCAATTGGCGTTGGGATTGTTGCAATTATTTTAGGCATTTTATTCAAAGGAATGAATGTTTCCTTCCTTGTTGGCTTAGCATTTGCGGTAGCAGCATCAGCAAATCTACCGGCAATATTGTTTTTGCTATTCTGGAAGAAAACAACAGCCAGAGGTATTGCATGGTCAATAATTGTAGGTATTGTTTCATCGATTGGAATTATTGTTTTCTCTCCATCAATGTGGGAAAGATATGGTTTGTTGGCCAAAGATGCTCCAATACCATTAGATAATCCAGGAATTATATCCATTCCATTGTCGGTAATTACGCTAATTGTTATTTCTTTAATGACACAAAAGCATAATGCAACAAAGGATTTTTCTAATTAGTGCGATTTAATGTAACTCTCAATAAAAAATAAAATAATAAAAAATGAAAAAAAATATAATTTTCGCGTTATTGATAATTTCTTCAATTGCCATTAATGCACAAGATAAAAAAGAAGAACCCAAGTTTGGTATAAAACTTTCCGGATTTGTGAAAACCGATATTTTTTATGATACCCGTCAAACAGTTAATATTCGTGAAGGTCATTTTTTGTTGTATCCAGATAATATTTCACTCGATGCCAGCGGCGAAGATATTAATGCAAAGTCAAATTTTAATATGCTTTCGATACAATCGAGGCTGAAAGGTGCAATATCTGGTCCAGATGCATTTGGAGCAAAAACCTCCGGCGTTATTGAAGCCGACTTCTTTGGGAATGCGGGCTCAGGTCTTGATGATGTGAATGGGTTTAGATTGCGTCATGCTTTTGTTAAAATGAATTGGAAAACTACTGAATTACTTGTTGGTCAGTATTGGCATCCGATGTTTATTGCCGAATCTTTTCCGGGAGTGGCTTCATTTAATACCGGGGCTCCATTTCAACCTTTTTCACGAAATCCGCAAATTCGAGTATCTCAATCATTTGGTGGATTGAAATTGATAGGAGTTTTATTTTCTCAAAGAGATTTTTCAAGTACTGGACCAGATGGGGTTAGCTCAAAATATGTTAGAAACTCAGGTATCCCAAATGCACATTTACAATTGCAGTTTAAATCGGATTCTTCCAATTTTATAGCTGGTGCTGGTTTAGATTATAAAACGATTACTCCCGAACTTTATACAACGGGCACTTCAGGAAAGTTTAAATCAGATGAAACCTTAAGCAGTTTGTCTGCTATCGGTTTTGTAAGTATGAAATTCAGACCAATATCTGTAAAATTAGAAGGAGTATATGCTCAAAACGCCCATGATATGGTTATGATTGGTGGTTATGGAGTTAAGGAAGTAACAGATTCTACAACAGGTGCGAGAGAATTCACAAACTTAAATACTTTCTCGATTTGGTCTGATATTCAAACAAATGGGAAAAAGGTTCAAGTTGGACTTTTTGGCGGTTATACTAAAAATATGGGTTCTAAAGATGCAATCAAAGGTGATATCTATGCCAGAGGAGCTAATATTGATTATGTTTATAGGATTGCTCCAAGAGTTGTATTTATTTCAGGCAAACTCAGTATAGCATTGGAAGGCGAATATACATTTGCTATGTATGGCAAAAACCTGAATGCAAACGATAAAAGTGAAATTTCAAATAGAGTAGCAACGGATAATATTAGAACCTTGCTCGCATTTATCTACAATTTTTAAATAAGTTCTCCATTTTAATTACATATTTTTTTAGATCTCAGATGTTTTTATTACATCTGAGATTTTTTATTTTAAGATGTGCCAATTTAATTGAAAGATAAATATTCAAAATGCAGGTTTTTTCTTACATTATTTATTCCATTTAACTCCGTCTCGTTTTTGTTTTTAAACCAAAATTATTAGAATTATATTTGTTTTATTATGCATCTATCTTAAAATCCATTTATAATATGAGCAGATTTTATTTTAAGATTATACTTCCATCAATACTATCAATCCTATTATTTATTCTTACTATTTTTCTAATCATAATACCTCGTTTTCAGGAAAATATAATGAATGGTAAACGAGAAATGATAAAAGAATTAACCAATTCTGCTGTAAGTATTTTGTCAAAATATGAGAATGATGAGAGAAATGGACTGTTAACCCGCGAAGAAGCCCAGCAAATAGCTACTTCAAGAATTCAGTATTTACGATACGGCGAGGAAAATAAAGACTATTTCTGGATAACGGATATGTATCCAAAAATGATTGTACACCCTTATCGGTTAGATCTTAATGGAAAAGACCTGAGCAATTTTAAAGATCCACATGGTAAAAAACTATTTGTTGAGTTTGTTAAAACAGTTCAGCAATCTGAACATGGATATGTTGATTATATGTGGCAATGGAAAGATGATTCGCTACATATCGTGCCAAAACTATCGTATGTGAAAATATTTAAACCATGGAACTGGGTAATTGGAACCGGTATTTATATTGAAGATGTAAAAAAAGAAATTAAAGAGCTTACACAGCGACTACTTTGGATATCAATTGGAATTTCCGGATTAATCGCTTTACTGCTTTTCCTTATTACCCAGCAAAGCCTATCGATTGAAAAGAAAAGAATAGAAGCCGAAAACAAACTATTTGAATCTAAAGAAAAATATAAAACTCTTGTCGAAGCTGCCACCGAGGGACTTATAATGATCATCGAGGGCAAAATAAGCTTTTCAAATAGTCTTATTAGTAAGCTAACAGGATATGATCAGGATGAATTAATTAATCTTGAATTAAAACAATTAATCAGCGATAATAACAGCAAAAACCTAATCGAAACTTTTTCAAAAGATGTAGTTAAGGAAGGTCAGTTTGAAATAAACCTAAAAAAGAAGACAGGTGGATTTGTAAGTGTTCTAGTAACTTCTTCAACGGCAAAGTTTTATCAGAAGAATGTTACAATAATTATTGTTAAAGATATTAGTATTGATAAAGATTCAAACTTAACAGCTTTTGATTATCAGAAACTGCTTAGCGTTATAGATATTGGATTTTTTAGAGCGAGGATTGATACAAAAGGGAAATTTTTATTTGCCAATGAATCTGCTATAAGAATTTTAGGATATGATAATTTTAGTGAATTATCTGACACATATATCTTAAAGATGCTTACCAATATTGATGACAGAAAAAACCTCCGAAAACTTCTTTTAAAAGATGGTTTTATAAAAACCAAAGTACTTGAAATTAATAAAAAAAATAATGAACCTGCAGTTGTTGCAATTACGCTCGTGGCTATAAATAAAGATAATCAGGGTGAATTAGTTTGTGAGGGAATTATTGAGGATATAACAATAAACCAAAAAGAAAAGACCGAAACGAACTACCTGATTGCTCAGTTAAAAGCAACTTCTTTTTTAATGGAACAACCAGTTAAAGAGTATTTAAAATCAGCGTATACAGTTGATTCGGATGCAACAATTAATGAAGCCATTAAAGTTATGGCAATACGCAAAACCGACTGTTTGCTGGTTCTTAAAAATGAAAAAGCAACTATCGGAATAATTACAAATACTGATATTCAGAAAAGGGTTTTGTCAATGAAATTAAGTCTCGATAATCCTGTTTATTTAATTATGAGTTCACCGGTTATTGGTATCGATATAAATACAACTGTTTTTGATGCAGTAAAAACATGTGAAGAAAAACAGATAAATCACCTGGTGGTAAAAAATGAAACGGATGATATTGCTGGTTTGTTAAACATGAATGATATAAACAAGTTAGTTAAACAGTCTCTTTCGTTTCTTATTTCCGATATACAAAAAGCGCACACAGCAGATGATTTGAAGCAGGCTTACAGAAAATTGCAATTTTTTATTAAACCCCTAATTAGTAGCGACATATCAGTCAAGCATATTATCAATATAACCTCAGTTTTTTCAGATTCGGTAATCCATAAGGTAATTGAAATTACAACAGATGAAATTGGCAATCCTCCTGTAAATTTTGCTTTTATATGTATGGGTAGCGAAGGGCGAAAGGAAGAAACACTTTATACTGATCAGGATAATGCAATTATTTATGAAAATGTAACAGCAGAAAATGCACAATCAGTTAATACCTATTTTAAAAAGCTTGGTGAAAAAGTATGCAATGCCTTGAATGAAATCGGATACTCTTTTTGTAAGGGAAACATAATGGCAAAAAATCCACAGTGGTGCCAGCCGATTGATGTTTGGGAAAATCAATTTGCAAAGTGGATATCAACACCTGAACCACAAAACCTTCTCGATGCAACTATATTTTTTGATTTTCGCGAAGTATATGGTAACCATGAACTAACATCACAATTAAAAAATCATATAAGCAATCTTATTAATATTAATCCATTGTTTACATATCATCTTGCCTATAATGCATACTATACAAAGCCAGAGCAAGTTTCTTCTGGTAAAAATATTGAAACCATTGACCTAAAGAATGCAGTAAATTTTTTCATTATGTTTATTAGGGCTTATGCATTTAAAAATGATATCTGGACCACAAATACAATGGAAAGATTGAGTATACTAAAGTCTAGACAAATCATAAACCAGAATACATCAACCGAGATAGAATTTGCATACAATCTATTAATGAAATATCGTTTTAAGATTCAGGCAGAGTGCATTGATAAAAGATTAGCACTTACAAATACACTAAATACAAAAGAACTTGTCGAAATCGAATTGTCGGTTTTAAAGAAAGTACTATCCTTATTGCCTGTTTACCAGAATAAAATCGGAGTTGATTTTAGAATAGCTACCTAAGGTTAAACAGAGAAATAAGCATTTGGTCTAAAACTGCTTTGCTCATTTAAATGAACATACCCAAGTTGGTTAGTTAATAATAATGTATTGCCTATAAAGAGTGGTTTCTGATTAAAATGACTGTGACCATAAATCCAGAAGTTAGCATCGCAACTTCCTATAAAATCAGTTAAATCGACGCAAAAAGCTTCATTTATAGGACTGTTTTTATGAGCTTTTGCATTGCAAAGACCTGATGGTAAATGATGGGTTACAGCAACTGTTTTGTCTGTTTTGTGCAATAACGACTGCTTTACAAAATTTAAACTGGCAGTATGAAGTTCATTATAATCAGAGGCTCTAAATTTCCTGTCCTTTTTCGAAATGCAACTAAAATCAGATACTCCTTGCTCAATTAATCGCTCATTTCCCGAACTTATTTTTGTCCACAAAGTGCTAAATACAAATCGAATATTCTCAAAATACAGTTCAATATTATGTACAATACTTATATTGCTCCTAAGCTTTATATGAAAAGAATTACTGAATTCATTCATATCCTTATGATAAAACTCGTGATTACCTGGAATCCAGTATACATGTTTATAATTATCGGCAATGAAACTAAAAAAAGGATGCTTGAAATTCTCATCATGCAAAGGAACAATATCTCCGGCCAGCATTAAAATATCGCCACTCACAGGTATTGGATTTTTTTCCAGGTATTTGCTGTTATGATCAAACTCTAAATGTAAATCGGAACAATACTGAATTCTCATTAATAGTAAAATGTTTTAGTAAAACTATTTTGCTTAAGAACCAAAACGTTGATTTTTAAAATAAAATAGTTGTTTGTAAATCAAAAATAGTTAAAAAATGTACCAAATAGAATTACAATCCTGATTTTCTAATCATCATAATTTCTTAATTATTTTACTTTTAAAGGATTTATTGTATGCATATCATTTTTTTAATTGATCTATATCAGTACCTGAAAAAGATCATTTATGCAATAATTCAGATATGTTTATAAAAAAATAATTATACATTTGTTTCCTCTATTTACAAGGGATTGGTTCTTAAATGTAAGATTTTGGGATTCAATAATTTAGAAACTGGGTTATTATTTTCAATAATTGATGTTGCTTTTTCGACGTTTTAGTTAAACAAAATGAACCCAATACAGTTTAAGTAACTGATAATACAAAGATGGAATGTTGTTATATAATTTATTAAATTTGTTTAAAGTTCAAATAAATAAACAGAACACCTTATAATAATATGTCAAACATTATTAAAATTAAAAAAGGGTTAAACATAAACATGGATGGAATTGCCGAGAAGGTAATAAAAAAAGCTCTTCCTTCTGAATTTTATGCTGTTAAACCTACTGATTTTAAAGGCATTCGTCCAAAATTAGTTGTAAATGTTGGCGATAAAGTTAAAGCAGGGTCACCACTTTTTTACGACAAATTTCAACCTGAAATTCAGTTCACTTCTCCTGTAAGTGGCGAAGTTTCTGCTGTTAATCGTGGCGAAAGACGAATAATACTTGAATTAGTTGTTAGAGCCGATGCAAAAATTGAATACAAAGAATTTAAGCATAGCGACCCAAAATCAATGCCACGAGAAGAAATTGTTTCAAGATTGCTTGAAAGTGGATTGTGGCCATCATTGCGCCAAAGACCGTATTCAACTTTAGCCAATCCAAATGACAATCCAAAGGCAATATTTATTTCAGGATTCGATACAGCACCGCTTGCTCCAGATATGGATTTTATTGTAAAAGATGAGGCAGATATGTTTCAGAAAGGAATTGATGCCTTGTTAAAACTCACAACAGGAATTGTTCATTTAAATCTAAATGCAGATTATCCTGCTGCCGAAACATATACATCAGCAAAAGGTATTCAGATAAATTATTTCACAGGTCCACATCCTGCAGGTAATGTTGGTGTTCAGATTCACAAAATCGATCCA
>JAIFLC010000003.1 GCA_020049295.1 Bacteroidota bacterium | reverse complement strand
TTCTACTCAGTTGCTCAGGAAGAAACAACTGAAGGAACAGCTGTTGAACAAACAACTGATGTTGCACAGGATACTGCAGCAGTAGCAACTGAAGACGCTGCAACAATTCCTGCTGAAGTTGAAGTTGTTGAAGAAGCTTCTATGCATCAGGTACTTAAACAGAAATTTATTGAAGGAGGTCCAGGTTTTATGGGCGTTATTCTTCTTTCAATGATTTTTGGTTTGGCTATTTGTATTGAAAGGATTATTTATTTAAACCTTTCAACAACTAATACCAAAAAACTTTTAGCAAGCATTGAAACAGCATTAGATAATGGTGGTGTTGAAGCTGCTAAAGAACTTTGTCGTAATACTAAAGGGCCAGTTGCAAGTATCTTCTACCAAGGTCTTGATCGTGTTCATGAGGGTCTCGATGTAGTTGAAAAATCAGTAATATCTTATGGTGGTGTTCAGGTTGGTAAGCTTGAAAGTGGAATTACCTGGATTTCTTTATTTATTGCTATGGCTCCTATGTTAGGATTCTTGGGAACAGTTGTTGGTATGGTTCAAGCATTCGATGCTATCGAAATTGCTGGTGACATTTCTCCAACATTAGTTGCTGGGGGTATTAAAGTAGCTTTGTTAACAACTATCTTTGGTCTTATCGTTGCAATGTTACTTCAGGTATTTTATAACTATATTATATCAAAAGTTGATGGTATTGTAAATGACATGGAAGATGCATCAATTTCGTTAATTGATATTTTAGTTAAACACAATTTAAAAAAATAATCTGATATGAATAAGCTTGTTAGAATAATCTATATTCTTCTTTTAGCGATTTCCTGTGTTTTTACTTTATTGTTTTATGCAGGAGGGACTGAAGTTGACGGCTTAACCCCTATATTTACAAGTGAATTTCTTGTATGGGGTTATATTTTAGCTGCCCTTGGGGTAGTAGTAGCTCTTATATTCCCAATATTTCAGATGATTAAGAACCCAAAAGGTGCAAAGATGAGCCTTTTTGCTGTAATTGCGCTAGTTGTTATTTTTGCTGTTTCTTATTTATTTGCGCCTGGAACTCCCGTACATTTTACCGGTGCTGGAATGGATAAATTTAATGTTCCTAGTTTATTAAAGAACGTTGATACAGGCATTATTGCGACTTATATCTTTTTGGGAATAGCTTTTATAACTATGATTTATACTGAAGTTATTAAGATTTTCAGATAATTATCAGGCATGGTATTTTAACACCATGTCCTTTTTTTAATTATTAAAATATAAAAATTATGCCAAGAAGACCTGGAGGAACATTTAATGCAGCATCTACAGCAGATATCGCTTTTTTGCTGTTGATATTTTTCCTTGTTACCACTACAATGGATGTTGATACTGGTTTAGCTAGAAAACTCCCTCCTATTGTTCAGGGACCCGAAGATGTAAGTAGTGTTATAAAAGAACGAAACGTTTTTGTGGTTTTAGTAAATGCAAAGGACCAATTATTGGTTGAAGGGAAACCTATGAACATTTATAATCTACGAGAGGAAGCTAAAGAATTCATTGCAAACCCATTAGATAAAGAGGATTTGCCTGAGAAAACAATGAAAGATATACCTTTTTTTGGTCAAACCGCTGTAAGTAAGGGTATTATTTCACTACAGAATGATAGGGGAACTAGTTACGAAATGTACATTAAAGTGCAAAACGAATTGGCTGCTGCTTATAATGAGCTTAGAAATGAACTTTCTCAACGAAAGTTTGGGAAAAAATATGACGACCTAATTAAAGAGCAAGCTGATGCTATAGCTGATATTTATCCTCAGATTATTTCTGAAGCTGAACCTAAAAATATTGGAGGGAAGTAACCATGTCAAAATTTAAAAAGAAAAAAGCAGTAGGTTCACAGGAAATTTCAACTGCTTCTTTACCAGATATCGTATTTATGTTGTTGTTTTTCTTTATGGTAACAACCACATTACGTGAAACAACTATAAATGTTATGCAGAAATTACCTGGTGCTACTGAAGTAAAAAAACTCGAAAGAAAAAGTTTAGTGAGTTATATTTATATAGGTAAACCAAGACAAAATTTTCAAACATTATATGGTACAGAACCTAGAATTCAACTAAATGATGCATTTGCAAAGATTGAAGATATCAGAAATTATGTTATTTCTGAAAGAGAAAAAGTGGATGAAAATGAACGCACTTTTTTAACAACCTCTCTTAAAGTAGATAAAGATACTAAAATGGGAATTATAATTGACGTAAAACAAGAATTGCGTAAAGCAAGTGCACTAAAAATTAACTATTCATCACGAAAAGTCTCTCAAATAGAAGATTAATTATATTAATAGTTATTTTAAGAGGAGATGATCTTTCATCTCCTCTTTTTCATTATAACTAATATATGATTATAATGGAATTAAAAAAACTTTTGTACAAACGTAAATAAACTTATATTTGTATTTATTAAGACTGAAAAGCTTTTATTAGACTATTATTCCTTTATAGGGGAACGTGTTTTATAAAAAATAGAGTTATGAAAACTTTTGTTTATTCTCTTTTTGTATTTATAGCTTTACACAGTATTTCAATTTCTGCCTTTTCGCAAAAAGAAATTTTTATAAAAGAGTTTCAATTTGAACTTAAAAAGATTAGTGCCAATCAGTACGAAAATGAATATTTTATTACCATAACCTTAAACAAAAACTCCATTTATAAATTTACTGTCCTTAATCATATTGGAGATTTTCCTGGAAAAGCGGTGGTCCAGATTCTGGATGGAAGCCAATTAGTAGCGACAAATGCTATGGGCGAAAAGTATTACGAAAAATTTATGTTTAAATGTACTAAAACAGGATTCTACGATATCCTTATTCATTTTGATGAAAATAAAACAGGTTCGTCGCTTATTAAGCAGTTTCTGGTACAATAAAAAAGGTCGGTAATCCCGGCCTTTATTGTGACTCAGGGAGGACTCGAACCCCCAACTCTCAGGGCCGAAACCTGATGTTCTATCCATTGAACTACTGAGCCAATATGTGATGCAAATTTATAAAAAAAAATCTCATCTCGAAAACAATTCTTAAATACTTGTTAACCTCCTTAATTTTCTCTGAAATACCAATTTTTAATAAAGATTTCATAATTTCGCAGATTGAAAATATAAGCACAAACTAATATAGTATGGAATACAATTTCAGAGAAATAGAAAAAAAGTGGCAAGAATACTGGGATAAAAATAAAATCAATAAAGCCTCGATTGATAAAAACAAACCAAAGTATTATGTTCTTGATATGTTTCCTTATCCATCAGGTGCAGGATTACATGTAGGTCATCCACTTGGATATATCGCAACGGATATTTATTCAAGATTTAAACGATTGCAAGGGTACAATGTATTACATCCTATGGGTTATGACGCTTTTGGATTACCTGCCGAACAATATGCAATTCAAACAGGTCTGCATCCAGCAATAACAACTGAAAAAAATATAACAAGATATAAAGAACAACTAAAAAAAATAGGATTTTCATACGATTGGGAAAGAGAATTTAAAACATCAGATCCTGACTATTATAAATGGACTCAGTGGGTTTTTATCGAGTTGTTTGATCATTGGTACAATTATAAAACAAAAAAAGCCGAACCCATAGCAGATTTGATAAGTGAGTTCGAAGTGAATGGAAATATTAATATTGATGCATCATGTAGTCAGACCGATTTATTTAATACCTCAGATTGGCGATCAATGACTGAAGATGAAAAACAGCTGATATTATTAAATTATAGGCTTGCTTATTTAGCTGATACAATGGTAAACTGGTGCGCCAAGCTTGGAACAGTGCTTGCCAACGATGAAGTTAAAGATGGTTTTTCTGTTCGCGGAGGCCATCCTGTTGAACAGAAAAAAATGAAACAATGGTCGCTACGAATTTCTGCTTATGCAGAGCGATTATTGGAAGGATTGGATCGAATAGATTGGTCTGATTCAATAAAGGAAATTCAACGAAATTGGATTGGTCGTTCACAAGGTGCCGAAATGAGATTTCCTATAAAAGGATCTAATGAAATAATGGAAATATTCACAACCCGCCCTGATACCAGTTGGGGCGTAACATTTATGGTAATTGCTCCAGAACATGAGTTAGTCGAAAAAATTACAACTCTTGAATATAAAAAAAAGATAGAAAACTATATTATTGAAACTAAAAAGCGTTCGGAACGAGAACGAATGGCCGATGCAAAAACAGTAAGCGGTCAGTTTACAGGAGCCTATGCTATAAACCCACTTACAAAAAACGAAATACCAATCTATATAAGCGATTATGTATTAATGGGATATGGTACTGGTGCAATTATGGCTGTTCCAGGTCATGATAGCAGAGATTTTAAATTTGCCCGACATTTTGGTTTGCCGGTTATTCAGGTTGTTGTTAAAGCAAACGAAACACCAAGCGATACAAATACATGGACCGATTCTTATGATTCCAAAGAAGGAATAATGATTAATTCTGGGCTTATTAATGGGCTTGAGGTTTCGGAAGCAATTAATAAAACAATTGATTATATAGAGAAAAATGGAGTAGGAAAGGGTAAAATAAATTATCGATTGCGTGATGCAATTTTTAGCAGACAACGATATTGGGGAGAACCTTTTCCAGTTTATTTTAAAAATAATATTCCATATACTTTACCCAAAGATAAATTACCTCTGCAATTACCAGAGGTTGATGCATACTTGCCAACCGAAAAAGGGGAACCACCACTTGGACGAGCCAAAAACTGGAAAACAGATGATGGTTATTCATTGGAGCTAAGTACTATGCCTGGTTTTGCTGGATCATCGGCTTATTATTTGCGTTATATGGACCCAAAGAATGACAAAGCGCTTGTTTCGACTGAGGCTAACCAGTATTGGAGAAATGTAGATCTTTATATCGGTGGAACTGAGCATGCAACAGGACACTTAATATATTCAAGGTTTTGGAACAAATTTTTATTTGATCTTGGATGGGTTTGTGAAGACGAACCATTTAAAAAAATGATTAATCAGGGAATGATTCAAGGTCGATCAAATTTTGTTTACCGAATTAAAGGAACAAATAAATTTGTTTCTTATAATCTTAAAGATCAGCATGATTCATCAGCAATTCATGTAGATGTAAATATTGTACATAATGATATTTTGGATATTGAAGCCTTCCGCAAATGGAATCCTGAATATAAGGATGCTGAGTTTATTTTAGAAGACCTGCCTGACGGCAAGGCAGGTGGTAAATACATCTGTGGTCATGCTGTGGAGAAAATGTCTAAATCCTTATATAATGTTGTAAATCCTGATGATGTTATTGATAAATATGGTGCCGATACTCTTCGTATGTACGAAATGTTTCTTGGGCCACTGGAAATGTCAAAACCTTGGGATACAAATGGAATTGATGGTGTATATAAGTTTCTGAAAAAATTCTGGCGTTTATTTTATGATGACCAGCATAATTTTAAATTATCAGAAGATAAGCCTACCAACAACGAATTAAAAGTATTGCACAAAACAATAAAGAAAATTAATGAAGATATTGAGCGGTTTTCATTTAATACATCGGTAAGTGCTTTTATGATTTGTGTAAACGAACTTGCTGATCTTAAATGCAATAAAAGAGAAATCCTCGAAAATATAGTGGTTTTATTATCTCCATTTGCTCCTCATATAAGCGAAGAGCTCTGGTCGTTGTGTGGTCATAATAATTCAGTTTCGTCTGCTCAAATACCCTTGTTTAATGACGAATATTTAAAAGAAAACACATTTGAATATCCTGTCTCTTTTAATGGTAAAATGAGATTTAAATTGGAGTTACCAATAAATTGCTCTGCAAAAGAAGCTGAGGAGGCCGTTATAAATAATGAGAATAGTCAGAAATGGCTTGAGGGAAAACCACCTAAAAAGCTGATATTTGTTCCTAATAAAATTATTAATGTTGTAATTTAATCGAAGCAATTTATGAAGCCAAAATTAATGAAGAACATAAAAGAATATTCAATCATTACTATTGGGTTGTTTATTAATGCATTAGGGTGGACCGCCTTTTTAATACCTGCCGAAATTACTGGTGGAGGTATAACAGGTGTGGCTACTTTAATATTTTATGCTTCGAAATTTCCGATTGGTATTTCTTATCTGGCAATTAATGCAGTACTTATTTTATCAAGTTTTAAAATGCTTGGTAAAGGATTTGGTATTAAAACAATTTATGCAATTACTGTTCTGTCAATATTCCTTTCAGTATTGCAAGGATTAATAAAAGAACCTATTGTTAATGAAAACTTTATGTCGGCTGTTATCGGAGCTATTCTTGCTGGTGTTGGAGTTGGAATTGTTTTTGGTCAAGGCGGTAGCACTGGTGGTACAGATATTATCGCAATGATGATTAACAAATACCGCGATATCAGTCCGGGTAAGGTAATTCTTTATGCCGATGTATTGATAATTTCGTCATCTTTTTTAATTTTTCACTCCTTAGAAAAAATGGTGTACGGTTATGTTACCATGGCAATTACTGCCTATACAATCGACCTTATACTTACTGGTACAAAAAGAACTGTTCAGCTATTTGTTTTTTCCAAAGATTATGAGAAAATTGCCGAGCGTGTTGCTTCAGATATTAAACGAGGGATTACCGTACTCGATGGAAAGGGATGGTATACACAGGCAGATGCTAAAATATTATTAATTTTGGTTAGAAAGCAGGAGTCTTATGATATTTTAAGAATTATTAAAGAGATTGATCCTAAGGCATTTGTGTCGGTTAACAATGTTATGGGGGTTTATGGCAAAGGGTTTGATTCAATAAAAAATTAATTATTTAATACATCTGATGATTAAACAAAGAATTCCAATACTAGTTATTTTAGTAGTAATGATTGCATTTATTGGTTTTGTTAATCCTTTTTCACAAAAAGGAGCAAAAACTGTGAAGAATATTTTTGCTGTAGAAATAGATGAAAACATTATTTATCATGACATTCAAAAGGAATTTGATATAACCATTGATTCTTTTTATGTCGTGACAGGAAAGGTTAAACGAAATCAAAATCTTGCATTAATCCTTAACGAAACTGGTCTCGACAGAGATATTGCAAACCAAGCCACACTAAACTCATCTTCTGTTTTTGATATTGGTAATATCAGATTAGGAAATCAATATAAACTTTATTATTCAAAAGATAAGGATAGTCTTTTAAGATATTTTGTATACCAGCATAGTCCTACCGAATATCTAAAAATAGATTTAAATGGAGCGCCCATAGCAATAAGAGGTGAAAAACCAATCCAAAATGTATTAAGAACCTGTTCAGGAGAAGTCTCGTCTTCACTTTGGAACACGATGGTCGAAAATAATATTGATCCTGTTATGGCCATTCGACTTTCTGAAATTTATGCATGGACAGTAGATTTTTTTGGTCTCGATCGGGGGGATCGTTTTAAAGTTATTTTTGAGATGCAATATGTCGATAGCATTCCGGTTGGTATTGGTAGAATTTATGCAGCTAGTTTTATTCATAAAGGAGAAGAATTAATGGCTTATGAATATACTCAGGATGGAGAGGTAAGTTATTATGATCAATACGGAAAAAGTTTAAGACGTCAATTACTTAAAGCCCCATTGCGATTTTCAAGAATTAGCTCAGGCTTTTCAAAAAGTAGGATGCATCCGATTTTAAAAATTGTGCGTCCGCATAGTGGTGTTGACTATGTTGCTCCTACCGGAACACCTGTTTATACTGTTGGCGATGGTGTAGTAGTTGAAAAAGGATATTCTAAGTCTGCAGGTAATTATGTTAAAGTTAAGCATAACAGCGTTTATACTACTGGATATAATCATTTTTCTAAATTTGCGTCTGGAATACAAGTCGGAACCAAAGTAAAGCAAGGTCAGGTAATTGGTTATGTTGGAAAAACCGGATACGCTACCGGACCACATTTGGACTATCGTGTTTGGATGAATGGACACTTGATCAATCCACTAAAAATTAAAGCACCTCCAATTGAGCCAATAAAAGAGCAAAACATACAAGATTTTCAGGCAGTTGTTGATAGTTTAAACAGCTCACTAAAAGCAATTATTTAATTTTTTGTACTTATTAAAAATTCAAAACATTTGTTTTAAACGTTTGTTTAAAACAAATGTTTTACTTAACTTGCCTAAAATAATTTCTATTTTATGGCAGATAAATCCAATACTCAGGAAAAAATAATTGAATCAGCAACTGTGTTGTTCCTCGAAAAAGGATTTCATCGAACAAGTGTTCGCGATATAGCATCACGGGCAAAAATCAACATTTCTTTAATGAACTATTATTTTCGAAGTAAAGAAATATTATTCGAAACAATTATTGATCTTTTAATTGGTGGGGCGGTTTCATCATTAAAAGAAATTTTAGATTCAGATCTTGATTTGAATGAAAAAATCCGCCAATATATAAATAAGTATATCGATTTATTGATAAGTAATCCACTATTGGTGTCTTTTGTTTTGGCAATACTAAATCATAGTCCAGATAAAATTAGCAAGCTAAAAGTTACCGATTCATTATATAATACCGAAAAGTTTGCTAATCAGCTCGACGAGGAAAATAGTAAGGGAAATATACGAAAAGTGGATCCGGAACAGTTTTATTTAAATATGTTATCATTAATTGCATTTCCATTTGCTGTTAAGCATGTTATTAATGAAAAGAATAACTTCTCGAATGAAGCTTTTAATGATTTTATAATTAAAAGAAAGGATATTATCTATAACACCTTAATAAGTTCAATAAAACCTTAGTTTATAAACCAAAATCATTTATTATGAGAAATTTAGCAAAACTTAAGAAAGAAGTGAGTTTTTACATAATAATGTTATTCTCGCTTTTAGGATTTTTATCTTCTTGCTCACCCGAGTATATTCCTAATATGGTTAATACTCCGGTATTTAGCAATAAAGAGGAATTTCAGGCAACAGTTGCCACAGGAACAAGTAATTTCGACGCTCATCTTGGCTATGCAATTACTGATAATATTGCAGTTATTGCAAGTGGAAGCTATGCAGATCAGACAAACGATACTACAGACGAGTTTCATAAACACTTAATATTAGAGGGTGGATTGGGATATTATAAAAACCTGTCTGATGCAGGAAGAATTGAAGTTTTTGGAGGGTATGGTATTGGGCAGATTCAAACGCTGGAAGACTTTGGTTCACTCGGTTTTGAATCAGTTGATGTGAACTATAATAAGATTTTTCTGCAACCAGGAGTAGGTGCTGTAACCGATTTTTTTGATGGTAGTTTTGCTACCCGCTTGTCAATAATTCAGATGTTACCTTCTGAAAATTCAACTATAACCGAGTCGTGGCATATGTTTATTGAGCCGGTGGTTACTGCAAAGATTGGGTATAGATATGTTAAAGCAGTAATTCAAATTGGGTATTCATTCCCAGTAAATGCTGATAATATAGATTATGAACACCAAAATCTAATATTAAATTTTGGTCTAAATATAAATATTGGAAGAGATTATTTTTAAAATTAGACTAAAACCTGTTCGATAATTTTCGGGAAGTGCATGTACTCAAGTTCATGCACTTTTTTTGCAACATCTTCTGGTGTATCAGTTGGCAATACAGGACATTTTGCCTGAAATATGATTGAGCCCTTATCATATTCTTTATTTACATAATGAATGGTTATTCCAGATTCTGTTTCATTGTTTTTTATTACTGATTCATGCACATTCATTCCATACATTCCTTTACCTCCGTATTTTGGTAACAAAGCGGGATGAATATTTATAATTCTATCGGGATATGCATCAATTAAATAATCAGGGATAAGCCATAAAAAACCTGCCAAAACGATGAAATCTATTTTATTATTTTGTAATATTTCGAGTACTTTTTTGGATTGGTAAAAATCGGGTCGAGAAAAAATGTGGTATTTAATATTATGATTTATAGCTCTTTGAATAACATATGCATCTTTATTGTTCGAAAAAATTACGGAGATTTCAATTTTTTTGTTTTCTTTGAACGTTTTTATCAGGTTTTCGGCATTGGTTCCTGAACCTGAAGCAAATAGAGCTAATCTGTTCATTGATAGGTTTTTAATGATTGTTTTTGTAGGTGATTTGAATCCCTACACTTAAAAATATATTGCAAAAATGGTTCTTTAAATCCAAAAAAGATTATTTTTGCACAAAATAAAATGAAATATTTTTGATTTAAACATTAATT
>JAIFLC010000195.1 GCA_020049295.1 Bacteroidota bacterium | reverse complement strand
TTTTTATAGGAATTGAAAGCGATATTCGGTTGTCATTTATAGATACCATAATCAATATTTTGTTTACCATAATTGTTCCTATGCTAATTGGAATGGTTATTCGTGCTCATTATTATAATTTTGCACTTAAAGCACAACGGCCTTTGAAGGTTATTCTGCCGGTTATTCTTTTTCTTGTTTTTATCGTAATAATTTTCTTTGAAAAAAGAGGTAAAAACTCTCATGTGAGTGATTATTTTTTCCTTATCCCATGGGTTATTTTGCTTAATTTTATATCCATGGCTGTGGTTTTTTTTATTTCGCGTCGTCTTCGGTTAGGAGGAAAAAACAATATAACTATTAGCATTGAGGTGGGATTAAAAAACAGTATTGTTGGTATTTTTGTTGCACAGACTTTATTAAATAATTATGATATGGCAATGGTATCTGTTATTTATGGTTCGTTAACCTTTTTTACCACTATCCTATTGGCTTATCTTGAAAAAAGAATAGAACTTTGGGGATTCAGATATCGAAAATTATTCAAACATTAAATGAATTTTTTGTAAAAAAACAGTAACTTACGCCCTTGAAATGACATCTAAAAAGGATTAACAGAAAAACAATAATATTCATGAAAACACTAAAAAATTGCTTAAAAATAAATAGTTTAATTGCCTTGGCAATAATCGTATTATTGTCGATTACCAATTGTACCGGGAAAAAAGGCGAACCGGTAGATAGTTCAGGCGATAAATTAGATAAGGCGAAAATCGAAAAAACAGTTCGTGATGTTGTTTATCCATTGCCTACATCATTTGAGGTTATTAATATGATCAATAAGATTGAAGCCAGTTACATTTTGGGTTTAACAAATCCGGTAAATAATGTGGATAAGTATTTTATGGATAAAGCACAGGCATTAAACCTTGGAATTTATAGCGCCGATCTTAGCTATGCCAGTACATATAATATGAAACAAGATGTAATGAATTTTATAGATGTTTCTGAAAAGCTGGTTAAAGAACTTGGAATTACAGGCGCCTTTAACAGAGATTTTATCGAAGAAATTGAAATCAATATTGATAATAAGGATATTCTGATTGAATTAATTACAGAGTCTTTTTACGACACATATGAATATCTAGTAAAAAACAACAAAGAAGATTTATCATTATTAGTATTAACCGGAAGCTGGGTTGAGGCCATGTATATTTCTTGCAACATCTCGAATACAGTTTATGGCAATCCCGAACTTGTTAAGGTAATTATGCATCAAAAAACTGCTCTTATAAAACTTGTTGAGTTATTAGCAACTCATACCAGTCACGAAACCATAATATCAATTTTGAATGATCTGCAACCTATTAAATCAGTTTATGATAATATTGATGAAAAAGGAATAACTCAGAAACAACTTGATGAAATTATAGCTCAAACAGAAGCGTTGAGAGCAAAAATTATTTCATAAAAAATTTTAATAATTTAAAGAGCTCATACTAAATTTGGTATGAGCTTTTTTATGTTAATTAACCTTAAAAAAGTTGCTCTTATATTACAATTTAGGCTATTTTTATATATTGTAGTTAACAAATTCTGACACAATTAACCTCGTATGAGCGAATCGGTATTAAATGCGCTTATTCATCTGTTTGCAATAGTTGCCAACGTTAACCCAGGGGGTATTTCGGCCAAAGGTAAAAAAATTGTTGAGTTATATCTGGGCCGTTATCTAAACACCGATTTGGTTAAAGAATATTTGCGACTCTTCAATAATTATTACGAGTTTTATCAAAGCGAATTAAATTCAGATAAAGATGCAGATTTACCAGAAAACCTCTCTTTAATTTCTTTTCAAATATCAAATGTTTGCAGCCAAATAAAAAAGGGACTTTTACGAAATGAAAGAGTAATTGTGTTTTTGCAATTGCTCGAATTTGTGCACGAAGATCAGGTAGTTACAGACCAGGAACTCGAATTTGTTAAAACTGTAGCCAGAGTTTTTAATCTTTCTGATAGTGAATTTCTCAATTTTAAATCATTCATTTTCGATGGTAATCCTGATTTGCTTGAACCAGACAAAGTATTGGTAATTGACAACCAAATACGAGAATGGTCAGATAGCCTTGCATGGGTAATGAAAAAGAAGGTATCATCTAATCGTGGAATTCGGTTTCTGTACCGTCAAAATCTTTACGGAAAAATTGTTGTCTTTTATATTCAGTCTATTAAGTCGTTTATTTTCAGATATTTTGGTGAATTGAACCTCTATATCGAAGGTCAGAAAATTATTTCAGGCAGACCTTATTATTTTAATAAAGGATCAATAATAAAAGGTCCAAATATCGAATCAATATACTATCACGATATTGCGTTAAAATTTACCCTTGAGTCGCCAGATGAGAAGCTTGTATTCTCAGCAGAAAATCTTGAATTTAAATTCAGAAATAGTAAAAACGGGATACAGAAATTCAACTTTTCTGTTGAATCAGGTCAGATTATTGGTGTGATGGGTGGCAGTGGTGTAGGTAAATCAACCTTGTTAAACTTATTAAGTGGAAAAATCTATCCTACAAAAGGAAAGGTTAAAATAAATAAATTTAATATTCACTACCATCGCAAATCACTAACCGGTATTATTGGTTTTGTACCTCAGGATGATTTGCTATTTGATGAATTAACTGTTTATCAGAACTTATATTATAATGCAAAACTATGTTTCAGCGATTTTAATGAACATCAGATAATAGAGAAAGTAAATTCGGTGCTAATTGATCTCGATTTATATGATGCCCGGGATTTGCAGGTTGGTAATCCATTGAAGAAATTTATCAGTGGTGGCCAACGTAAACGATTAAACATAGGATTAGAATTGATGCGTGAGCCAAAGGTCCTTTTTGTAGATGAACCGACATCAGGCTTATCATCCATGGATTCGGAAAATGTTATGAATCTTTTAAAGGAACAGGCTTTAAATGGTAAACTGGTGATTGTAAATATACACCAGCCTTCGTCTGATAATTTTAAATTACTCGACAAATTGTGGGTACTCGATAAAGGAGGATATCCAATTTATCAGGGTAATCCGGTAGATGCAATTGTTTATTTTAAAACCATTACATCGCTGGTAAATGCTGCCGAAAGCGAATGTGCTTGCTGTGGAACAATTAATCCCGAACAGATACTTCAGATTGTTGAGGCCAAAGAAATTGATGAGTATGGAAAGGAAACCCGGATCCGAAAAACCGGACCCGAAGCATGGTACTACAGATATATAGAGAATATCGAAAAAAAACTCCCGTTGAGTCACTCCGAAGAAAAACTACCAGAATCAGAATTTAAGATACCCGATTTTGTGAGGCAGTTCGGGGTTTTTAGCATGCGCAACCTGATATCCAAACTCGAAAACAAACAATATTTACTGATAAATTTAATTGAAGCTCCCTTGTTGGCTTTTATTCTTGGATTTTTTACAAAATATATGACTCCTACAGGTTATATTTTTGCCGAGAATAAAAACCTGCCTGTTTTTCTATTCATGTCAGTTGTTGTAGCTATTTTTCTTGGGTTAACCGTAAGCGCCGAGGAGATTATAAAAGACCGTAAAATACTGGAACGGGAGTCTTTTTTGCAGTTAAGTTGGTTTAGTTACATCAACTCAAAAATTGCATTTTTATTTGCTCTATCGGCCGTGCAAACTTTTTTGTATACATTAATTGGAAATAGTATACTCGAAATACATGGGATGTTAATTCCATTCTGGCTAATCCTGTTTTCGTCATCATGTTTGGGAAATATTATCGGACTAAATATATCGTCGGGTCTTGATTCGGTAATTGCTATTTATGTGCTTATACCTTTAATTCTTGTGCCACAACTACTTTTAGGCGGTGCAATGATTCCCTTTGATGATTTACATAAAAGTCTTACATCTAAAATTTATGTACCTGTTGTGGGGAATCTTATGCCTACTCGCTGGGCTTACGAAGCATTAGCTGTGGAACAATTTAAACACAACAAATTTGAAAAGAACTTTTTTAAGGATGAACAAATTATCAGCAATAATGATTACCGAACTGCATTTTTAATACCTCAACTTGAAAATAAGTTAGAATCGATTACACGAAAAAGATTTGAAAACATCGATTCGGTATCAGTACAAAAAGATATCCAATTACTAAAAAACGAATTTGAGTATTTAACAAATAGTTCCGGAATAGCTCCCTTCGAGTTTATGCATTTGTTAGATTATGAAAACTTTACAAAAGAAGTTGCCGAAGGAGTTTATGGTTATTTATATTTTCTGAAAATGTCTTTTTCTGAAGAACAAAAACAAGCTACAGAACGCAAAGAACAGAAATATAATGAGTTAGTTCAGAATATGGGGAATGATGAATTTGTCAAATTTAGGCAACACTATTACAACAAAAAACTCGCGGATCTTGTTTTAAATAGAAATGAACTTTATAAGATATATCAAACAGAAACACAGCTTATACAAAAGAAAGATCCCGTATTTATGAATCCTACATCAAATTATGGACGATCTCATTTCTATTCGCCTGTAAAAATTATTCAAGGAGTAAAAATTGACACATTGTGGTTTAATTTAATTATGATGTGGTTTGGTATTGCAGTTTTATATATAACCTTATTCTCAGATCTATTAAGAGTATCAATTAAATATTTCCAGAATTTAAATCTTAAAGAGAAATTTAAGAAAAATAGTTTAAGTTAAAATTATTAATTAAGTAAGGAATAATATATTTATTGTTAATTTTAGGAAACCAAAACCAACCTGTTATTTTTGTTTTTAGTTAACTGATTTTTAATGTCATTATGGTTTTACAACGTTTAGAAATAGAGAAATCCAACGACACGCCACTTGTTCTATTAGAATCAGGACACATTAAAATACATGGACGGTCTATGCCCGAAAATGTGCTTATTTTTTTCGATCCAATTACAGATTGGATGAAGAAATATACCGAACATCCTGCTGCATTTACAAATATCGATTTATACCTTGTTTATGCCAATAGTTGTTCAATAAAAATTATTAGCGATTTGCTACGAATGCTGGACGGTAAATACAGACAAGGTTTTGATATGAAAATTTCCTGGACCTACGAGCAAAACGATGAATCAGCAAAAGAAACCGGACTTGAGCTAGAATCAATGCTAAAAATACCCTTTGAACATATTGAGATAGAGACTGAAACAAAAAGTAAAAAACGCATTCTGGTAAAAAATCTGCTAACCGGAAAAACTGGAGAAATTTCGCAAATGTATTGGGAAACCATAAAGGGTAATGGACACGATAAGGATTTTGAAATTCTTGAAAGTTAAACTGAAAAGACCAAGTACCGGTGCCTAAACCGGTTTTTTTATTACATTAAATGCATCTTTTTAAAACCAATTACGTCTTTTTTACAATTGAAAAATACATCAGATCATTTTAGTAATTAAGTACAACTAGTTGTTTGGGGAATTAATTAACTTATTAATCATATGTTTAAAAATTACCTTATTCTTTCTATTAGGTATATAGCGAAGAATTTTCTTTTTGTTGGAATCAATATTATCGGTTTGGCAATAGCCATTGCTATTTGTATTACTGCCTATTTAAATACAATCTATGATGCCGATTGGGATAAGATGCACGAAAATTATTCCCATATCTATAAAATAAATATTACTCGCGACATGCAAAGCCGTGAGCAGGAATATGGCATTTCTCCATTTGCCCTGTCTTATTTTATTCAGCAGGATATTGCCGGTATAGAGCAGGTGTGCAGGTATGTTACTTCTGGTTCGCCAGTAAAGCTAGATGAAAAGATTTTTACTAAACGAATTGGTTATGCCGATCCGAATTACTTTGATGTTTTCTCGGTAGAGATGATTAAAGGAAATAAAGATGCATTACGCGACAAAAGTAAGATTTTAATTAATGACCAGATTGCTTCAATATATTTTGGTAATGAGGACCCAATTGGAAAAGTACTGACAATCCTTAATGACCAAAGCCAGGAAAAAGCATTTATCGTAGGAGGTGTTTTTAAAACATTGCCTCTAAATACAATCTTTTTTCACGAAATAATTACGCAGATAGATAATTTCAGGGATATGTGGCAAATTGATGATCAAAAATGGGATAATTGGGTTGCAGGTACTTTTTTGTTGGTAAAAGATCCGAACAATATTCCGAAAATAAATGAGATGCTTAAAAAATATGTGCCGATTCAGAATGATGCAAGGCAAGATTGGAAGATAACCAGTTTTTTTGCCAAATCGCTAAAAGATGTGGCCGAAGATCGCGAAGTTTGGGCCATGTGGTTAAGACCCAGTTTTCATCCCGCAGCTGTAATTGCACCACCCATAATGGCTATATTTATTCTGATTATTGCTGCATTTAACTTTATGAATTCAGCCATTTCGTTTGCCGGAAAACGATTGAAGGAAATTGGTTTGCGAAAAGTTTTTGGGGGTTTACGTCGGCATATTATTGTTCAGTTTATTAGCGAGAATCTGGTAATAAGTTTGATTGCTGTTATTCTTGGTGTTGCATTTTCGGTATACCTGGTTCCGGCATACTCATCAATGTGGGAATATATGCAACTTGCAATGGATTTTAAACAAACGCCTTCACTTATTATCTTCATTTTGCTGTTGTGGATTGTAACTGCACTTTTAGCAGGAGCTTATCCTGCATTTTACGTAAGTCGGTTTAATCCAATAAAAATCTTCCGCGAAAAACTGAAACTTAGTGGAAGAAATACATTATCAAGAATCCTTTTGGTTGTACAATTCTCAATTTCAGTAATGGCGATTGTATCTGGAGTTATGTTTACTCAGAATGCCATTTATCAGGATAATGCTGAGTTTGGATATGATAAAGACAACATTATCATTCTCTCCTTAAATAATAAAAAGGATTTTAAACCGCTGGAACAAGCTGTTCGTGATAATCCGAAAATTGAAAAGTATGCCGGAACTACATACCATATTGGTTATGGTAATTACAATCGTTCGATCAAATATCTTGATCAGCATGTGGAATGTGGAATTATGCATATCGGTCATGAGTATCTCGAAACTATGGGAGTAAAAATTTTTGAAGGTCGAGGATTTGGAGCAGAAAACCAATCAGCCGATATTGCAAACAGGTCGGTAATTGTTAACGAAAAATTGGTTAAAGACTTTGGTTTAACCGACCCATTAGGCAAAACAATTTACATGAATGACACACTCTCCATGGACATAGTAGGTGTTGCAAATGATATTTATTTATATGGTTTCTGGGCTCCAATTGAACCTCTCATATTCCGACTTGATCCTGACACAAATTATAGCCAGATTGCTGTTAGGGCTTCTAAAGAAAACCTTACTGATGTAAATGAATACCTCAAAAGAGAATGGGCTGAAATAATTCCTAATTACCCGTATAACGGACAATATCAGGTTGAATTACTTAAGGAAGCTAAGCAAATTAATAAAAATATTAAAATAATGTTTGTTTTTCTGGCTTTATGTGCATTACTTTCTTCGGCAATTGGACTTTATACACTTGTTAGTTTAAGTATTTTAAATCGCACCAAAGAAATAGGAATCAGAAAAGTGCTTGGTGCAGATATTACGAATATTTCAAAAAACATCACCAAACCATTTGTTATTATTCTTTTAATAGCAGCTTTTGCAGGTTGCGGATTAGGTTATTATACCTCGGAAATGCTTATGGATAGTATTTGGGATAAATATATGTCGGCTACGGCGTATAGTTTTATTATTCCTGTTGCTATACTTTTGATTTCTGCAGCATTGACAATAAGCTGGAGAATTTACAAAGCAGCTATTCAAAATCCTGTTACTTCTTTGCGATACGAATAATGTTAATTATGAAACAAAAATAAAAATCAAGAAATATTTGGGGCTGAAGCCCCGTTAAGAATGAGTTTAAAACACCGGCCTTAAGGCCGGTGTTATTAATTATTAAAAGCAATGAAGTAAAGGGTTGTATAGCTTAATAACTCCGGCTTTAAAGCCGGAGTTATTAATTGCTAAAAAAATGAACTTTAGTCCATTAGATTCTGTCTAAATATTCTTAATATTGGATATTCGAATCAAATGGCAAAAAACACTTATGCTTTCAATTTGTATCCCTGTATATAATTATCATGTCGAAAAACTGGTTCGTGATCTTCATAATCAGGCTTCTGCAGTAAACATTAATTTTGAAATTATATGTATTGATGACTATTCGGATACAAATTATAAAAATCAGAATAAGACAATTGCTGGTTTAAGTCATGTTAAGTATATCGAACTGAATGAAAATATTGGCAGATCGAAAATCAGAAACCTGTTTCTTGATTATGTTTCTTATTCGAATCTACTTTTTCTCGATTGCGATGCTGAAGTCATTTCAGATGTATTTGTAAGCAGGTATGTTGATTCTATTACTTCCGATATTCCTGTAATATTTGGTGGGCTTTGTTATTCTTCTGAAAAACCACAAAAAGATTTTCTTTTACGCTGGAAATACGGTCGTGCAAAAGAAGTTGTATCTTTAGAAAGCAGGTTAAAAGATCCATACAAATCATTTAAAACAATTAATTTTCTAATTAAAAAAAGAGTTTTAGGATCGATAAAGTTTGATGAACGGATTGTTGGCTATGGTCATGAAGATACCTGGTTCGGATATCAGTTAAAGAAAGCTGGATATCAAATTAAGCATATTGATAATCCTGTTATGCATACTCAACTCGAGACCAACAAA
The DNA here is from genome assembly GCA_020049295.1 of Bacteroidota bacterium. Classification (GTDB taxonomy): domain Bacteria; phylum Bacteroidota; class Bacteroidia; order Bacteroidales; family UBA12077; genus UBA12077. Next base: position 9,287 of record JAIFLC010000195.1, on the reverse strand, counting down.
CAGTTTATTTTTAAGACAGAGCAATCAATCGAGAACTTAATTAAAATTGTTAAAGTGGCTAATGATTCAGAATTTGAAGATAGTATAACACTGCTTCAAACCTATAGGAAGTTAAAAAGAATAAAAGTTGTTTTTTTGGTAGCACTATTTTTCTGGATTTCTAAACCAGTAATTAGCAAACTTTTGGTTTCAGGTTTTGCAAATCAAAAGCTGTTTGCATTTTATAAACTTGGATTACTTTTGAATAAGCTGGGATAATTATCTCTTTTTTAAAATTCTGTTTCAAATTTCATTTCGGGTTTAAACCATAACCTATTTTTAAAATCTAACAACCACTGTTTTGTATTTTGTTTAACACAATAATCTTTATATTTGCAAAATCTTTGATTAAACAAAAAATGGGAAGTAATTTATACCTTAGAAAATTAGTTTTACTCATTCTTCTTCCTGCATTAAGCTGGTTGTTTTTTAATTCAATATATTACAGACACTTGCATCAGCTTTCCACAGGTATAATTATATCTCATGCACATCCTTACGAAAAAACCACATCAAATACTCCCGATTCACCATTTGCATCTCACAATCATAGTGATGAAGAATTCTTTTTATATGATACTATTTCGAATACAATTTTGCATTTTCTGTTTGCATTTTTTGGCTTGCTTCTTTTAATTCTTTTTAATGTTAAGAAATTAAAAAATCATTTTCAGCAAAAGATTTATTCTCAAGAAGCTTTTTTACTTCAATATTACCGGGGTCCTCCTGCTATTTACTAATAAAGATTATAAATTAAAACCCCTTAATTATTTTGGGGTTGAATGGATAAGTGGATAATTATCTAAAAATAATTCATTCATTTTTCAACTAATTATTAGTAAAAATATAACAGCAAATATCTGATGAAATTAAAAATATGCTTAGTCCTTTTATTTTTTATCACAATTAATAAGGGGTATTCACAAGATTTAAATAATAAACAATTAGAATCAAGGGTTGATTCTTTAGAAAACCAACTGAAAGAAATACAACAGAAATTAGAACAAAAAGAACAAAAAGATAAACTACAAGAACTGTTTGAAAAAGCAAAACAATTTTCTTCTCAGGAAAAGAAAGAAAGCGAAGATGTCTCCAAGAAATATAACAGCGGAATACGTCAGCAACAAGGGTTAAATCCAAATATTAGTGTTGGTGGCGATTTTTTTGCATCGTTTAGCTCTGCAAACAACGACAATATTTCAGAACCAAGTAATTACTCCTATGGGAGCGACAATTTTTTTATGCGTGAACTGGAGCTTGGGTTTGAAGCTCCTTTAGATCCATATACACGTGGAAAAGCTTTTATAAGTATTACCGAAGATGGCATTGCTCTTGAAGAAGGATACATGGAACTCATAAATTTACCTTTAATGCATTACCTCAATTTGATAAGCCCAAAGTTCTGATGTATCATTTTGGAGAAGCTGGCTTGGGCGGACCTGGTATTGCAGCAAGTTTTATGCTACCTAAAATGCCCTTGGCCGATGCTACAAGTTTCGATCTTTCGGTTGTTGATGGCGGCAACGATATGTCATTTACCACATCACGCAACATAAACCTATTGTATATAGGACATTTTAAGAATTATTTTGATATTAATGAAGATAATTATATTGAATATACTATAAGTGGTGTTGGCGGATTTAATGATTCTACTGCAAACTACAATTCGTATGTTGGTAGTTTTGGGTTGCATTATAAGTGGTGTCCTGCTGCACGTTCGAAATACCGAACCATTGACTGGAAAACAGAGTTTTTATACGGATATCATGAAGGGCAATTAAAAACTGTGGAAAGTTTTGGTTTTTATTCATCCATCCAAAGCAAACTGGGAGCACGATTCTTCCTGGGAGCACGCATAGGTTATACGGAGCTTCCATACGATAAATCGGAACACGAAATGGATTATACTGTATGTCTTGATTATTGGCAGAGTGAATTTGTATTTTTCAGAATTCAGTATCAGTATAACGACAGGCAGATTGATAATATGATTGGATCAATGGGTTTAATGCCTTCTGATCATGTTTTTACAATACATGTTTCATGGGCAATGGGACCACATAAACACGAAGCGTATTAATTCTAAAAATCTTAATAAATAAAAAACATGAAGAAATTAATTATTGTATTTATAATGATGTTTTTAGCAAATATTACTTTTGCTGATAATGGAAAAATTAAAATTATTTGCACTTTTTCTGATTATGCTGCAATAGCTCAGGAAATAGCAAAAGATAAAGCTGAAATAGAATATATTGCTGCTGGCGATCAGGATCCGCATTTTGTAGCTCCGAAACCAAGTTATGCTATGATGCTTAACAAAGCCGATATGCTTATAACTACAGGCATGGATTTGGAAGTTTGGATCACAACGCTTATGGATAAAGCAAGAAATAAAAAAATTATTGATGGAGCGAATGGTTTTGTAGGTGTTTCGGATGGGATAAAAATCCTCGAAAAAGTTGACAAAGGAGATCGAACTGAAGGCGATGTTCATTTGTCGGGAAACCCACATATCAATACAAGCCCTGTAAACTGGAAATATATTGCCAAAAACATTACTATCGGTTTAAAAAAGGTTGATCCTGCAAATGCCGCTTTTTACGAAAAAAACAGGGATGCATTTATTACAAAAGTTGACAATGCAATATTTGGAGAACAACTGGTTAAATTATTTGGGGGCGAATCATTAACCGAAATGCTTCTAAATCACACTCTTTTTGAGTTTCTTGAAAACGACTACGAAGGGAAAAAACTATCTAGCTTGTTGGGTGGATGGTTAAAAGAATCAGAGTCTTTCCGTGGAAAGAAAATTATTACATACCATAAGAATTGGTCGTATTTAACTGATTTCCTCGGATTAGAAGTTCTTGGTTATATTGAACCCAAGCCCGGTATTCCTCCTTCGGCAAAACATGTTCAGTATATGACAAATCTTATAAAAGAACAAAACATTACACTGATGATTGTAGCCAGTTATTTTGAGAAAAAAACTGCTATGATGATCGAAGATAAAACAGGTATTAAAGCTGTTTATTTCCCTTTATTCTCTAAAACCGTTGAAGGTATCGATGATCCTTTTAAGTTGATGGATTTCTGGGTTGAGCAAATAAAAACAACTATTAAATAAATTATATGATAGATAATTTAATTTTTCTTGGTCCTGCAATCACGGCCTGTGTTTTATTAGCAGGAATCTTAAGTTATTTCGGCAATCATATTCTTACAAGGGGAATAATATTTATTGATATTGCTATTGCTCAAATTGCCGCACTTGGAACGATGGTTGGCCTTTTATTGGGCTTCGCCGAAGAATCATTTGGTGTTCAGGCAATATCCTATGGTTTCACAATAGTTGTTATCTCATTTTTTGCAATAATAAGAACAAAAAAATTCGAGATATCGCAGGAAGCTATTATAGGTGTTATTTATTGTGTAGCATTAGGATTAGCATTGCTTTTTGCCGAAATGATTCCGGGTGGATCAAATTATATTACTAAAACCATTTCAGGCAACATTTTATGGGTTACCTGGAAACAGGTTTTATTTACTTTAATTGTAATAGGAATTGTTGGTCTTGTGCATATAATTTGGGCAAAAAAATTTATATCCATTTCGGAAAACATCAGAGATAAAAAGGCAGAAGAAAACAGTCGGTTTATGGAATTAATTTTCTTTGTGACATTTGGATTTGTAATAGTAAAAGCAGTTCATATACAAGGTATCTTTTTAGTTTTTATTTTGTTAATCGCTCCGGCTGCAACTGTTCGATTGTTTACCGATAATTGGAAACTGCGTTTTATCTGGAGTTGGGTTATTGGTTTTGTTGGATCCGTGGTAGGAATTTATATCTCCTATCAGTACAATGTTTCTAATGGACCAGCAATAGTTTGCTTATTAAGTACAGTTGTATTTCTTGCTGCCTTTTATAAGGCTTTTACAAGAGTAATTCAGAAAAAACAATTAGCATCAAAAGTTTTAAATAATACGAAATCGATATGACAATCATAGAATTTATGTTAGCTCCATTAATTGCATGTATTTTACTAATACTAATTAATGTTTACTTTGGGATTCATGTATTGAAACGCGAAATAATTTTTATTGATATAGCACTCGCACAGATAGCTGCATTTGGAACAACCATTGCTGTTGTGATTCATCATTTATTTCATCAGGCTCAGGAGCATGGTCACGAACACGCTGAAGATACTTTTCTGGCTTATATTTTGGCATTATCCTTTATTACCATTTCAGCTCTTGTTTTTTCGTTTCTTAAAAACCGGAAAATAAGTATACCCCTCGAAGCTATAATAGGTATTTCATATGCTTTTGCTACAACTGCAGCAGTTATAATTCTTGATAAAGCCGCGGGTAGCGATGTTCATATACACGATATGCTTATTGGATCAATTCTTTGGGTTTCATGGCATCAGGTTGTCCGGTTAGCAATCATTGTTGCCTTGGTAGCATTAATCCATTATATTTTTAGAAATCGATTTATGCAACTTTCCGATAACTATCATAATAAAGATTGCAAAATGGAAAATTCATTTTTATGGGATTTTTTATTCTACCTGACTTTTGGTATAATAATAATTGAAGCAGTTAATATTACAGGCATTCTTACTGTTTTTGCTTTTCTTATTCTGCCAGCATCTTTTTCTGCTTTATTTAGTAAGAGTTGGAAAAACAGAATTATCATTGGAGCAATACTAGGATCGGTAATTTCTGCTTTTGGCCTTTATTTTTCATGGAAAATAGATGTTCCGGTTGCTCCACTTATTATTATTGGATTGGGGTTATTTCTTTTAATTGGTGCAATGTATAAAAAACTTATTCTTTCAAGAAAATAATCTATTGGAATCAATTTTAGATAAAGAAGCTGGTTAATAAAACCGGCTTTTTTTTAAAAAACCTTGCATTAATCTTTTTTACCATAATTTTGTCTAAACAGAAATTTAATATCATGAAAAAATTAACTGTTCTTTTATTTTTTATTTTAATTCTGGCCTCTTGTTCAGATCAGAAATCAATAAATAAACTTTCAGATAATGAAGTTATCGGGTTAATCTATTCCGAAGCAGAAAGGAGTACTGAGTCGTATGAAAATCTCCGCTATTTAACAACACACTATACAAAACGATTGGCTTGCTATCCACAAAGTATCGAAGCAGCAAAGTGGACACAATCAATAATGGAAGATATGAATTTCGATAAGGTATTTTTGCAGGAAGTAAAAGTGAATAACTGGAAGAGAGGATTGCAAGAAATCGGATATATAAAAGTAAATGGCGAAAATATTCCGGTTAATGTTTGTGCATTAGGTCGCGGAATAGCAACACCAGAAAACGGAATTGAAGCCAACGTTATTGAAGTTAATGGATTGATTGCACTGGCTCAGTTGGAACAAAAAGACGTAAAAGGGAAAATCGTTTTCTTAAATCAAGCAATGAATCCTAATCTTGAAAATCCTTTTCAGGCATATGGCGAAGCTGCAGGACAGCGTTTTATGGGACCTATATTAGCAGCCGAAAAAGGAGCTATTGGTGCAGTTATCCGCTCATTGACTTGTGCAATCGATACTTTTCCGCATACCGGTGTTACACGAAAAATAGAGAATGAACCTACAGTTCCGGCAGTTGCTATTGCCACAAAACATGCAAATCAACTGAGCGACCTGTTAAAGGAGAATGCTGATTTGAAATTTTATTTCAAAACCGATTGTAAAAATTTTCCTGATACGATTACTTATAATGCCATTGGAGAACTTACAGGTTCAGAATTTCCCAACGAATATATTGTAATTGGTGGTCATCTCGATGCTTGGGATAATAGTCCCGGATCGCATGATGATGGTGGTGGATGTATGCAGGCAATAGAAGTGTTACGAGTTTTTAAAGAACTGGGAATTAAACCAAAACACTCGATTCGTGCTGTAATGTATATGGATGAAGAGATTTCACAAGGTGGTGGGCGTGCATATGCGGAGCAGGCTAAACGTAACGGAGAAATACATATTACAGCTATTGAAAGCGATCGGGGTGTTGATAAACCATTAGGATTTTCAATTGATACTTCGCCTGAAAAACTAGCTAAAATTGTTTCGTGGAACGAGTTTTTTAAACCATACGATGTGAATGTTTTTATTGCCGGTGGCGGCGGAGTTGATATTGCTCCGTTAAAAGATCATGGAACAGTGCTCATGGGTCTATTAACCGATCCGACCTACTATTTTAATTACCATCATTCAGCCAATGATACCTTCGATAAAATTAACCGCTCCGATATGCAAAAAGGAGCCGCCACAATGGCTGCAATGGTTTACCTCATTGATAAAAACGGGTTGTAGGATAAATTAGAAAAAGAGCGGTCAAACGCTCTTTTTTAGTAAATCTGCGAAAATCTTAAAAAATCTGTGTTATCTGCGTTCTATTTGGCAAAATTAGTTTATCAAGGGTAAAAACGAATATTCCTCCCCGTATTCAATCATTTGTTTTGTATAATCATCCGGATATTCAACTTTAACATCAATAATCTGGTCGTTCTCAATTACAGGAACTAATTCAGGATTCATAAATCCACCAAAAACTGCACGGTTCAATTTTGCATAACGCTCAAGTAATTCTTTGTGCAATTCCGGATCGATTTTTACTCCATAATTTTCGACCATTGCTTCGCCTGCTTTATAATCGCCTTCCGATTTTATGCGCTGGATTTCGGCTAGTAATTCACCAAAAAGAATGCGCAGTTTTTCATAATCATTTATGCGAATATATGTCTTTCCATCTTTTTGATACATTTCGATTACATTTTCTGCTTTGCCTTTTTCATATACCCATTTCGAAATCATCTGGCGACCTCGCATATGAGCTTGTTCTATATTTTTTCCCAACTGTATTCTTGCCAGCTGGCCGATTAATCCATTTAATATGTATGAATCATACTGAGCTTTGTATGCATCGGCATCAGGCAATAAACCTAATTCAATCAGTTTTGCATCAGGTAAATAATACAATCCAAACAAATCAGCACGCGATTCTTCCAATGGTGTTTGGTAACTCTTTAAAGCTCCCGGATCGGTTCCGGGCAACAACTGTCCGCTACCATGACCAACTACCTCGTGCAAATCGGTGTGAAGCATTCCGGTAACATCGCTGTATTTTTTGACTCTCTCACGCACTTCTTCGTTTTCGATAAATTCTTCCAAATAACCTGATTTACCTACCTGATCGTAAGCAAAACCAATGTTTTTAAGTGTAACCGATTTCGAGCCATGATCTTTTCGAATCCAATCGGCATTTGGAAGATTGATTCCCAAAGGTGAGGTTGGATAACAAGCTCCCCCAAGTTGAACCACATCAATAACTTTAGCTGAAACACCGGTAACTTTTTCTTTCTTAAATCTTTTATCGACGGGAGAATTGTCCTCGAACCACTGTGCTTGCTCACCAATTATTTTCGTTAATTCGGTAGCTTTTTCATTTTTTACATTGATTACCGATTCCCAGGTGGCTTTCATGGCTAATGGATCATCGTAAACTTCGATAAATCCATTAACATAATCAATTTTAACATCGGTATTACCTGCCCAAAGTACATTATACTCGTCCCAGATTTCTAAGTCTCCGGTTTGGTAGTATTTGATAAGTAATTCAAATTCTTTAGCCTGAGTTTCATTTTCAGCAACTGTTTTCGCTTTTTCAAACCAGAATATTATTTTCGAGATAGCATTGCCATACATTCCATTAACAGTCCATGGAATTTCCTTAATAGCTCCATTTTCCTTAACAACTTTTGTATTTAAACCATAACTAACAGGTGTTGGATCGTTGGCATCTATTTTCTTTGAATAATAATCAGTTACTTCATTCATGCTAACACCTTCGTAAAAATTACTTGCCGAAAGTGTAACGATATCTTCGCCTTGTTTTGATTCAACTTTTTTAGGATAAATAGTGGGATCAAACAGGATTGGAGTAATTTCTGCAATAAGCTCTTGAGTGGTTTGATTCTGGCATAAAGGAAGTTTTGCAACATCGCTATTGCTTATTAGTTGATTTAAATATTCTATACTAAAACCTGGAACAAATTTATCATTCGAATAATGGTGATGAATACCATTGGCAAACCATACTTTTTTGGTGTAGTTCATGAATTTCTCAAAATCGGCAACTGTTCTGTCACCAGTGTAGGTTGATACAACAGCATCAAGTGTTTTGCGGATTTTTAAATTATACTTAAAATTCTGATCGAAAGTAATGTCGCGGCCGCATTTGGCAGCTTCACTCAAATAGTACAAAAGTGTTTTCTGACGTAGGTCTAAGCTTTCAAAATCAGGAATCTGGTATCTTAGAACCTGAAACTCATCAAATCGATCGACCTGAAATTTAAATTCGTTTTCGGTTTCAGCAGGCTTTTCATTGCAGCCCGATAATAATAATGCAATCATTACTAAATAAATTAGAGAATGTAATTTGAAATATTTTTTCATGGCTTAAAATACTATTTTGATAATTAATAACTGCAATTTTGACGAATTCTTATCAATAAAGTTTAATACTAAAGGTTTTTTGGGATTTTAAATAGTTGAAAAAATCTTTATCTTTAATCAAAAAAGAGAATGAAATCCATTTTTCTTAAAACTCCGTTTTTACTATCTTTTTTATTTAGTATTTGCAGTTTTTCTCAATCTAAATATCCTTTTCAGGATCCAACTATCAATATTGAAATCAGAATAAATGATTTGCTTGGGAGATTGACATTAGAGGAGAAAGCCTCGTTGATGTTACATAATAATCCTGCAATCGATCGGCTTGGAATTCCTGCGTATAATTGGTGGAACGAGAGTTTACATGGCGTTGCACGAGCTGGCAGAGCAACTGTCTTTCCTCAAGCCATCGGTTTAGCAGCCACATTTGATGAAGATCTTGTGTTCAGGGTTGCAAATGCTATTTCGGATGAAGCAAGGGCAAAGCATAATGCTGCTATTGCAAAAAACAATTTTCAGCAATATACAGGATTAACTTTCTGGTCTCCGAATATTAATATTTTCCGTGATCCAAGATGGGGCCGTGGTCAGGAAACCTATGGTGAAGATCCTTTTCTGACTTCGAGAATTGGAGTTGCTTATGTAAAAGGAATGCAGGGAAACGATCCAAATTATCTTAAAACGGCTGCTTGTGCCAAGCATTTTGTGGTTCATAGCGGGCCCGAAGAAACCCGGCATAATTTTAATGCCATAC
>JAIFLC010000018.1 GCA_020049295.1 Bacteroidota bacterium | reverse complement strand
TTATCAAGCCACTATTATCTTTTCCTGTTTTAATACCCAATTCTTCTGCAATAGCAATTGATACAGACGTATCATATTGAATCACAACCTTAAGCTGCTTATTATTAAGCACTTCGAGTAATAATTCAAGATTAGTTTTTTCGTAAAGAGCCGCTGTAGGACAAACCAATATACATTGTCCACAATGAATACAATTTGATAGGTTTATATTTTTATTCATTGATGTAGCAATCGAAGATTTATTGCCACGATTAGCAAATTCGAAGGTAGAAACAGACTGTACCTCATCACAAATACGAACACAGCGTCCACATAGAATACATTTTGATGAGTCATAAACTATTCCGGGACTTGACTGATCAAGAATGCCTTTTGATTTATCACTCTGAAATCGTCGTTCTCTAACATTTAATTCTATGGCTAAATCCTGCAACTCACACTTACCATTTCGAATACAATACAAACAATCGTCCGGATGATTTGATAACAGTAGTTCAGCAAGCATTTTACGGGAACGTATAACACGAGGTGAATGTGTTTTAATTTTGATAGGTTCTTCTATTATTGAGGAACAAGATGGAACCAAACCTAACTTGCCTTCTACCTCAACAACGCACATCCGGCAATGTCCGGTAGGTTTATATCCATTAATATGGCAAAGGGTTGGAACTTTTATACCATTTCGTTTTAAGGCATCTAGAATTGTCTCGCCTTTTTTTGCCTGTATTTGTTGATTATTAACTTCAATGGTTATCATGTCAGATATTTCCCTCACTTTATTTGCTGATAATTGCATTAAATACACACGTTTCAAAACAAATACCACATCCAATGCATTTGTCCTGAACAATAAAATGTGCGTTTTTAGGTGTTCCAATAATTGCAGCAGTTGGACATTTTTTAGCACACAATGTACAGCCGGTGCATTCTTCGATATTAATTTCAAATGTTTTCAGCTCCTGACAAACTCCTGCACTGCAATTTCGATTAAAAATATGATCCTCGTATTCCTGACGGAACCATTTTAATGAAGTTAAAACAGGAATTGCTGCTTTTATGCCAAAACCACACATTGATGTATCTTTAATCACCTCAGCAAGATTTTCGAGCTGCATAACTCCTTTAAATCGCTGTAGCGAAGAATTTCCAAGATCATCTTTTGGTCGCTTACTAATATTTTCGAGTATATCAAACATTCTTCGGGTTCCTTCCCTGCATGGGATACATATTCCACAACTTTCTCGCTGAAGGAAGTTCATAAAATACTTTACCGTATCGATAATACAACTATCTTCATCGAGCACAACCATTCCTGAAGATCCCAGAGATGTTCCCGTAAGCATAATAGAATCATAATCGATAATAGAATCTAGATGATCTTCGCCTACCATTCCACCCAAGGGTCCACCAATATGTATTGCTTTTAGTTTTTTGTTGTTGGGAATACCACCTGCAACGCGAAAAATAATATCGCGAATTTTGGTTCCCATTTCAATTTCGACTAATCCAATAATCTCTACTTTTCCACTAACTGAAAAAACCTTTGTTCCTTTACTGTCAGCAGCACCAATTGAATTAAACCATTGTGCACCTTTCTCAATAATTGTTGGAATATTTACAAGAGTTTCGACATTATTAACTACAGTAGGATAACCAAATAAACCATATGTTGCAGGATAAGGGGGTTTTGAATGCGGAATCCCTCTTTTCCCTTCGATACATGCAATTAATGCTGTTTCTTCGCCACAAATGCTTGCTCCTGCTCCTTTTTTTACTACTACTTCCAGAGAATATCCGCTATTAAAAATATCATTTCCTAGAATTCCGTATTCTTTAGCTTTCTGAATAGCATTTGTAAGTCGCTGAATAGCTAAATCATAATCACCCTCAATATAAATAAAAGCTTTTCTTGCTCCTATTGCATATGAAGCAATTGCAATACCTTCGATCACTTTATGAGGATCACTTTCGATAAGAAGCCGCTCCATAAATGCCCCGGGATCAGTTTCCCCGGCATTACAAATTAAATATTTCTGATCACCTTGAGTATTCAACGTAATTTTCCATTTTTTTCCTGTATAAAACCCTTCTCCTCCGCGTCCTCTAAGCATACTTTCTTCAACAATATTACAGACATCCTGATGAGTATAATGCTTCAACGATTTAATAAAAGCCTTATACCCTCCAAATGCTATATATTCATCTATTGAATTTGGATCAATAATTCCGCAATTCTTTAATACAATTCGCTGTTGATTATTAAAATAAGCTATTTCATCGATAAAAGCAGTATTTTCATACGGTTCATGGATTTTGTTACGAAATTGACCAAAAACATGATCGGTAACTATGTAATTATTGAAATGACCATCGAGAATTGCTATAATATTCTCTTCTTTAACCTTCTTATATAAAAGTTTGGTTTTGCCAGGCAATTGAATAGATATGAAGGTTTCGAGTGAACATATACCATTACTGCCAACCTCCAGCACTGTTGCCTTAATATTTCTTTCTATAAGATAGTTTCTCACTATTTCGGGCAACCGATTTGTGCCAGTTATTATCGATCCCGAATTCTGGGATATTGTAATCAAAGGAAAAGATGCCTTTTCTCTTCGAATGATACTTAGTTTATCGATAACTGGCTTTGAATATGAATCTGTATCACTAAGCAGAATCTCATGAACAATAAAATCTTTATTTGCTGAAATTTCTGTTGTCATTAGGTATCAATTTGCATATAAAAATGAATAATCTCATGAACTTTGTCGATGTTAAGATTTAAATATGTCTTATCATTAACAACCATAACTGGTCCAGCATCGCAACCACACAAGCACCCAGTTCTTTCGATACTAAATAAACCATTTTTTGTTACCTCACCATCCTGTATTCCAAGCATTTTATAAAGCTCTTTTAAAACTATGGTATTTAAGTTTATATGACATGAAGTTCCATTACATATTCTTATATGATATTTGCCTTTGGCTTGAAACCTGAATTTACCATAAAATGTAGCTAATCCATAGATTTTACTGGTAGGAATTTTAAAATAATCACCTACTTTCTTAATAGCTTCAGTCGAAAGGAAACCAAAACTATCCTGTATTTCAGTTAAAATGGGTATTATGTTCTCTTGATGAATAAAAGGGTACTTTTGAAGGATCGATTCAATATCGGGCATGGTGCAGATTGTTTAATTAATCGTTTAAATCCCTTATCACCACAAATATACAAATATTATTGTTACAAATTAAACATTGTTATATTATTCACAATTAATACTATATTTACATCATTAGTTGATCAAATTACTGATATACAGGCTTAATAGACAACTGTTTTTTTGAGTATTTTATTAATATGCAAATAATTACATTTATTGTTGTTTTGATATTTACTTTTGTATTCAGATTAATTACTAAATTTGAATTTTAGAGGATTTTTGAAATGGTATATATGAAGAAAGAGATTGTTATATGTTTGGGTAGTTCTTGCTTTTCTAGAGGAAATAAACAAACAGTTCATATTATTAAAAATTATATTAAGGAACATAATTTGGATGACTTTGTATATTTTCATGGAAGCCATTGTTTTGGAAACTGTGAAAATGGTCCGATGCTTAGAGTAGATGAGAAGATTTATCAGAATGTTACTCCTGAAAATATCGTTTACTTGTTAGAGAATATTTTTGAGAAAGCATAAAATGATTTTTTAATGACCTAAATAGTCAAATCAAAGAATGGCTTAAAGTTCTTTTTACAATTTAAATAAAATTAGACCTTAAGATAAAACAGACTATTAAAACTATGCAATTAGTTGAAATCATAAAAGAAAAATGCGACTTAAGCTACTCTTGTGTTAGAGTTTGCCCTGTTAACGCAATTGAGGTTAAGATAAATAAAGATTACGCCCGTATCATTCCCGAACGATGTATTGGTTGTGGAAGCTGTACTTCTGTATGCCCACAGGATGCCATTCGTTTCCTTGATTCAAAAGAACAAACGAAAAAACTACTAAAGGAGAAAAGCAAAAAAGTTGCTGTTGTAGCACCAAGTATATCAGGCGAATTTCATGATATTACCGATTATAGAAAATTCGTACAAATGTTCAAACAACTAGGATTCGATCACATTAACGAAGTATCTTTTGGTGCCGACATCATATCACTTAAATATGCTGAGCTTTATAAAAATTTTAAAGGAAAGTATTATATATCAACCGCTTGCCCTGTAGTTGTTTCATATGTTCAGAAATTTCAACCTGAACTTCTTGAAAATCTTGCACCTATTGTATCGCCCATGATTGCTACCGCCAAAATTGTTCGTAAAATATACGGTAATGATACTAAGGTAATCTATGTTGGCCCTTGCATCGAAAACAAAAATGAAGCAATGGATTTTTCAGATGATGGAAGAATTGATGCGGTTCTCACTTTTATAGAGCTCAGAGAATTATTTAATGAATTTAACATAAAAGAAAGTACTCTCGAATATTCAGAATTTGATACTCCAATAGGTTACAAAGGTTCATTATTCCCGATATCTAACGGAATATTGCAAGCAGCATCAATTAGTGAAGATCTACTTACGGGTGTCGTTATAAACGCAGAAGGCAAATCAAATATGCTAACAGCAGTAAAACAATTTTTCGAAGATACAGAAACTATAAAAAAACACTTTAATCTTTATTATTGCGAAGGTTGTTTAATGGGTCCGGGGACTTCGCGTAACGGGAAAAAATTTATACGACGAACCAGGGTAACCGATTATGCCAATAAACGATTAAAAAAATTTGATATTGAAACCTGGAAAAAAGAAATCGAGAAGTACTGGGATCTGGATTATTCAAGAACTTTTGTAAATGATGATCAGCGTATAGAAACACCTTCGGAAGAAAAAATAAATGAAGTACTTAAATCTATTGGTAAGGATACAGGAAATCCGGATTTAGGATGCAATGCCTGTGGTTACGACTCGTGTCGAGACTTTGCAATTGCTGTTTCGAAAGGTCTGGCTAAAACTGAGATGTGCCTTACTTATACCTTAAAAAATAGACACGAATACATTAAATCCCTACGATCGACAAACGAAAAACTTGCTCAAACACAAAAAGCACTGCAAGATTCGGAACAAATTGCACTCAAAGAAAAAGATGCAGCTCAAGAAGCATCTGATATTATCAATAATATGCTGCATAAATTAAACGCAGGAATAGTAATTATTGATAAAAACCTAAAAATTGTTCAATCGAATACTAGCTTTATTAATATGTTGGGCGACGAAGCCAAATCAATTAACGAAGTAATTCCGCAATTGGTTGGTGCTGATTTAAAAACGCTGATACCTTTCAATATTTACAATTTGTTTACGAATGTTTTCTCGACCAATGAAAATATACTGAACCGAGATATTTATATAGAGGACCGATTTTTGAATTTATCCATTTTTGTTATCCGAAAAGATAAAATTGTGGGTGCTGTATTCCGTGATATGAGCTCGCCAGAAGTTCGTAAAGAAGAAGTAATTAAGCGTGTCAATGATGTTATTGATAAGAATCTTGAAATGGTTCAGAAAATCGGATTTCTACTTGGTGAGGGAGCTTCGGAAACTGAACAAATGTTAAACTCCATAGTTGAACTTTATAAAACCTTTAAGAAAGAGCAATAGCTATGGAAAACAAGTTCTATATTGAGGTCGACTGTCAACAAAAAAACCACGAAGGAGAGCGAATCTGCGGTGATGTTTTTCTTTCGGAAAGAATTAAAAATGAAAGTAGGACAATTGTCGTTTTGTCTGATGGAATGGGCCATGGCATAAAAGCAAATATGTTGGCTACACTAACAGCCACAATGGCTCTGAGCTTTACTAAAGAACATAAGGATGTAAACCGCATTGCCGAAATCATTATGAACACGTTGCCTGTATGCAGTCAGCGAAGAATTAGTTACTCTACTTTTACAATTATCGATATTGAAACCACCGGGAAAACAACAATTCTTGAATACGACAATCCAAATACATTAATTTTCAGAGATAATAAAAAGTTTGACCCTGAATGGAAATGCATAATTCTGCAAAGCGAAAAAAATGCAGGTAAAGAACTTCGAAGCTGCACATTCCAGGCTCAGATTGAAGATCGTTTGATATTCTGTTCTGACGGAATTACCCAATCTGGTCTGGGATCAGATAAATATCCATTTGGCTGGGGACTTGATAATCTGGAAAACTTTACCAAGAGATTAATAACAAATGATCCAAAAATATCAGCTTATAAACTATCGGGTAAGGTTGTAAATAGTGCATATCAGAATGATGGTTACCACGCTAAAGATGATTCAAGTTGCGGCTTAATATATTTCCGCGAACCACGCAAATTATTAATCTGTACCGGGCCACCTTACGAAGAAGATCGCGATAAACAATTAGCTGATGCAGTTCGTAATTTCGATGGTCGAAAAATTCTTTGTGGAGCAACTACGGGAGATATCATCGCCCGAGAACTGGATTTAAAAATTACCGATAGTTTCGAGTTCGACGATCCCGACCTACCTCCTATTTCTTATATGCCCGGAATAGATCTGGTAACCGAAGGAATCTTAACATTGAGTAAGGTTTCTGAAATTCTAAAAATATATAACAACAACTACCAATTAGGCAAAGGCCCGGCCGATCAGATTGTAAAATTGATAAAAGACAGCGATGAAATTAACTTTATTATAGGAACCCGAATAAACATTGCACATCAGGACCCAAACCTACCAGTTGAACTAGAGATTCGAAGAACCGTAGTAAAACGAATTGCCAAAACACTGGAGCAAAAGTTTCTGAAAGAAGTGAGTTTGAAGTTTATTTAAACAAAAAGCACCCCAAAGGATGCTTTCTTTTGAATAACTATTACAATTACTCTAATTAACTCTAAAATTATAATTTAGTATTGAGATATTAGATTTGAGACTTTAGACTAAAAAATAGTTTTAACTAAAATCTTGTGTCTAACAATCTTGATTCTATCCAACTATTTATCGTTGTATTCAGCAAGAATATCTTTAACTCCTTCGGGCGAAACCCTACCATACGTTTTATCACCAACTAATACGACAGGAGCCAAACCGCAAGCACCAACACAACGGAGGCAGCTTAATGAGAATTTGCCATCCGGAGTTGTTTCTCCAACCTCAATATTTAACTGTCTTTTAAATTCTCCTAATACATTTTCGGCGCCACGCACATAACATGCTGTTCCAGTACATATAGAAATTGGGAATTTGCCTTTTGGTTTCATGGTAAAGAATGAGTAGAATGTAACTACACCATATACTTTAGCAACTGACATTTCCAATTCTTTGGCAACTACTTCCTGAATCTCGGCAGGTAAATAACCAAAATGTTCCTGAGTTTTGTGTAACACATTTATCAACTCACCTTGTTCGTTATTAAATGACTTACAAATTTCCTTAATGATATTTAAGTCTTTTTCTTTTATTTTAACTTTTATTCTTGACATTGATTTTTTCCTCCAAATTTAATTTCAAACTAGCTGATTTCAATTTTTCCGCTTTTGTCGAAATAATGTGTATGCAACAAATGATGAGCTTTTTCGCTCATTGGTTTACCTAAGAACTCTTCATACAATTTAATAATGTATGGGTTTTCGTGTGATTTACGAAGAACTTTACCTTCATCCTCGGCATAAATTGCTTTTGTACGAGCTTTAAGAATACTTGAGTCGCTATGGTGCAATGGCTGACCACCGCCACCTATACAACCTCCTGGACAAGCCATTATTTCTATTGCATGGAATTCAGACTTACCTGCTTTTATTTCATCAAGGAGTTTACGTGCATTTCCTAATCCATGTGCAATACCAATATTTATAGGAGTCCCATTAAAATCGATTGTTGCTTTTCGGATAAATTCCATTCCGCGCAATTGCTCAAATTCAACTTTAGCTAGTTTTTTACCTGTATGTAATTCATATGCAGTTCGGGTAGCAGCTTCGATAACACCACCGGTAACACCAAAAATTACTGCAGCACCGGTAGATTCACCAAGTGGTTTGTCAAAATCTTCATCAGGTAATGTTTTTAGATCGAGATTAGCTTGTTTAATTAAATGAGCAAGCTCACGTGTCGAAAGAGAAAAATCCACATCCGGATTTCCATCAACTTTAAACTCATCGCGTTGTGCTTCGTATTTCTTTGCCAGACATGGCATGATAGAAACTACCACCAAATCTTCACGCTTAACTTTTATTTTATCAGCAAAATATGTTTTGGCAATAGCACCAAACATCTGTTGTGGAGAACGAGCTGTTGATGGAATATCTTTCATTTCGGGGAAATTATGCTCGAAGAAATTAACCCAAGCAGGACAGCAAGATGTAAGTATTGGTAACTTAACCTCTTTATCACCGCCAAGAAATTTGGTTAATCGTCCTAATAGTTCTGTACCTTCTTCCATAATGGTTAAGTCGGCAGCAAAATCAGTATCGAACACATAGTTAAATCCCAAACGACGCAATGCAGTAACCATTTTACCCGTAACCAATGTTCCAGGTTTTAGGCCAAACTCTTCTCCAAGAGCAGCACGAACTGCAGGAGCAGTTTGAACAATAACCGTTTTAGTAGGATCAGAAAGTGCATTAATAACATCGCGGGTGTGGTCCTTTTCGGTTAATGCTCCAGTTGGGCAAACTGCAACACACTGTCCACAATATGTACATGTTGAATCCTCAATATCCATTTCAAAAGCAGGACCAACTGCTGACTGAAATCCTCGGTTAAAAGCTGATAATGCACCTACTGTTTGAAATTCATTACACATCATTTCACAACGACGGCACATGATGCATTTATCAAGATCGCGGATTATAGATGGTGAAAAATCCATTTTGTATGTTGACATGGCAGCATATTCCTGACCAGGAATTTCTCTAATACCCAATTTTACAGCCATATCCTGCAATTCACAATTACCCGATTTTGCACATGTTAAGCAATCTTTTGGATGATCTGAAAGGATAAATTCCATAACTGTTCTTCGGGCATTTATAACTCGCATAGTGTGAGTATGAACTACCATTCCCTCTGTACAATCTGTTGAGCATGATGGAGCCAGATTCCTTCTTCCTTCTACTTCGACAACACAAATTCGGCAACCACCTGGTTTATTTTCAATACCAAGTCCTTCGAGATTCATGTAACAAAGCACAGGGATATCGATTCCTAATTGTTTAGCAGCTTTGTAAATAGTAGTCCCTTTTTCTACTTCTACAAGCTTGTTATCTATTGATAATTTTACTTTTTCCATTGTACAACTTATTATTATTTAATAATGATTGCGTCAAATTTACATCTCTCCATACAAGCACCGCATTTAATACAGATTTCAGAATTGATAAAATGAGGTTCTTTCTTTTCGCCAGTAATTGCTCCAACCGGACAAACACGGGCACAAGCTGTACAACCAACACAATTTTCAGCAATAATGAAATACTTCATTAAATCTTTGCATTGGCCAGCAGGGCATTTATGATCCTTAATGTGAGCTACATATTCATCATAAAAATTATCGAGGGTTGACAATACCGGATTTGGAG
This sequence comes from Bacteroidota bacterium, assembly GCA_020049295.1. Lineage (GTDB taxonomy): Bacteria > Bacteroidota > Bacteroidia > Bacteroidales > UBA12077 > UBA12077. The sequence goes on along the minus strand of JAIFLC010000018.1, from coordinate 46,709 downwards.
ATGTTTGTCCTAATCCGCATAGAGATGTATCTTTAATCACATTACTCATATTTCGTAATCGCTGCAAATCATCCATTACGCCCTGTCCTTTTGTAATTCTTTCGAGTAATTCGTAGAGTCTTTTATTACCAATACGGCAAGGAGAACATTTTCCACATGATTCTTCGACAGTAAAATCGAGATAAAATTTGGCTACAGAAACCATACAGTTATCTTCGTCCATAACAATCATACCACCAGAGCCCATCATAGAACCTGCTGCAATAAGATTATCAAAATCTATTGGAGTATCGAGGTGTTTTTCGGTTAAGCAACCACCCGATGGACCACCAGTTTGAACAGCTTTAAATTTTTTACCATTTTGAATTCCACCGCCGATCTCAAAAATCACCTCACGTAAGGTCGTGCCCATTGGAACTTCGATTAGTCCAACGTTGTTAACCTTTCCTGCTAATGCAAATACTTTTGTTCCTTTCGATTTTTCAGTACCAATTTTGTTAAACCAGCTTGCTCCTTTTCTGATAATTATAGGAACACAAGCAAAGGTTTCTACATTATTCACATTTGTGGGTTTTCCTAGATAACCTTTTTCTGCAGGGAATGGTGGTTTTATTGTTGGTTCACCACGTAATCCTTCCATGGAATGAATTAATGATGTTTCCTCACCGCAAACAAATGCACCAGCACCATATCGTAATTCAATGTTAAAGTCGAATTTGCTTCCAAAGATATTATTACCTAAAAGTCCATATTCAAGAGCTTGATCAATTGCAATTTTGAGACGTTTGATTGCCATTGGATATTCCGCACGGATATAAATCAATCCTTTTGTTGCACCAATTGCATATCCGCAAATTGCCATAGCTTCCAAAACAGCGTGTGGATCGCCTTCAAGTACCGATCTGTCCATAAATGCACCCGGATCGCCTTCGTCGGCATTACAAACTACATATTTTTGATCGGCATGGTTTTTTGATGCAATCTCCCATTTTAAGCCAGTTGGGAAACCACCTCCGCCACGACCTCTTAATCCAGATTCTTTAATTTCTTTAATAACATCTTGTGGAGTCATTTCGGTAATACATTTACCTAAAGCCATATAACTATCCCGAGCAATGCTTTCTTCAATATTTTCAGGATCTATAACTCCGCAATTATTAAGTACTATTCTTATTTGTTTATATTTTGTCATATTTATTTCCTCCAAATTTTTTAATTATCAATAGTATGATAATTAACTGGTATAACACCTTCAACCAGTTCGTCACGTTTAATGTATTTTTCAATTATCTCATCAGCTTTTTGAACATTAACATAGCCGAAAATAATAGGAGATTTGCCTGGTTTTTTTACAGAAATAGTAGGTTCTGCATAGCTATAACCCATATCACCAGTTTGAGATACGATTGCTTCAATATTTCTTTTTTCCAAGGCTTCAATTAAAAAATCCATAACATCTTTGGCTCCCGAAGCAATTCCGCTGGTACCCATACCAATTTTAATCTGAATAATACTTTCAGCATTATCAGCACTATCAGCAAGGGCTTGTTTCGATTGCAGTTCGTCTCGCAATTTTACAAGATCTGCAATTGTTTTGATTTTTGTCATATCTTATCGTAATTATTAATTGATTTGTCTTTTATTTTAAGTGCAAAATTACCGCATCGTATCAATTTATTCGCGTAATAAATGATGTTTAAAAACCTTAATGCTTAAGAACACAAAATCATAAATTACGGATTATTAAATGAAAATTCAATAGTATATTTAATAACCAAGAACATTTTTTTTCAGCACAAAGATAAAAATATTTTTGTTACGATTTTCACACTGTTATTGTTTTCACACTTGATAAAAAGAAAGATGCGTCTTTATTTGATCTATCTTATTGAATTTCTTTGTTTTGTAATTCTGGATTTTATAATATGTTTAATAACTCTATTCTTAAACATAAATTTTTAGTGAGGCCTACCCCCGTTACTTAAAAAAACTAAAACTTATTTAGATTCATATTTTCGGCACTTGTATGAAGCAAAAGCAGATAATGAAATCAGCAGAAATAAAGTAATATACACAAAATTAGGAATCGGAACTGGATCTCCACTAGCATACGAATGTAACCCTGATAAATAATAGTTCACCCCAAAATAGGTCATTAAAACCGATGAAAAGGCAATCATCGATATCAGATTAAAAACAAAGATATCTTTAAAGGTTTCGATCATGCGTGAATGAATAACAAAACTGTAAACAATTATAGTTATTAACGACCAGGTTTCTTTTGGATCCCATCCCCAATAGCGCCCCCACGATTCGTTTGCCCAGATAGCTCCTAAAAAGGTTCCTATTGTGAGAAGATAAAGGCCTACAATTAATGTTTTATAATTAATAATGGTTAATTCATCAATTGTCTTTAATATTTCGTATTTATTTTTATTATTTAAAATAGAATACAATATCATACAAATTATCCCTAAAATAGCACCCAAACCTAAAAATGCATAACTGCTAGTAATTACTGAAACGTGAAGTGTTAACCAATACGACTGCAAAACAGGAACTAGGTTTGTAATTTCCGGATCCATAAAACTCAAATGTGCAACTAATAAAGTTAGCGATGCTAATAATGCAGTAGCTGACAGTACAAGAGGTGATTTCTTTCGAAAAATAAATCCTGCCAGAATGGTTACCCAGGAAATAAAAATCATAGTTTCATATCCATTGCTCATTGGCACATGTTCAGAAATATACCATCTGAGTATCAATCCAAAAGTATGTACAACAAAACCAGCAAGCAGAATCCAGCTTACAATAGTAATTACAAAATCCAACCTGTTCCCTCTGGATATAATCTGATAAATTAAAAAGATGAATAAAAAAAGACCTAGTAAAGAATAGATTGGAAACAACTGCTCAAATATTGCCGACTTATAATAAAATATCTCTGCTTTAATTTTTAATTCAGACGGCAGTTTATAACTGGCATTCTCCTGCTGATATTGTTTTATCGATGACAAGCATATCTGGGCATTTTCTGAATTTCCACTTTTTATTTCAGCATAATACATATTTAAAATACCAGACAGGTATAACGAATCCTGATCAGATTTTGCAAGAATAATTGCATCTTTAGGCGAATACCAAGCTTTAGTTGAGTCATCTATTGGAAATATCCTTAGAAAATCACCTCGATAAATCATAAAACAGATATTTAATCTTTCATCAATCTTTATAGCTTCTTTTTCCAACTTATTGCGAACTCCTGCTGGTTTTGAGTAAGCAATATCGAGTATATTACTCAATTTATATGTGTTGTCTTTTAGGTCAATAAAATCAGTAAAGGCAGCATAATCAGTCTTCACACCAATATTTTTCGCAATTTCTTGATTCGAAATCTTTATAACCGGAACATCTTTCCATTGCTCGAAATCAAAATAAAAACCCATAAATACCTGCATTGAGGATAATCCATCGAAAGATGGTTTCTTCGAAATCTTTCTTATTATGTCATGACTTAAGGTATATAATGGCTTTGTTCTACCTTTCTGATCCTGCACAAGTAACTCCCCAAATTCGTCAGCTTGTGCCTTGGGGATAACTATTTTTTCTTTTTCAATCCCATAGCTTAATCCTGTAATTAATAGAAATAAAGCTACCAATAAACCGGATTTGGGCGTTTTATGTTTCCAAAGATTTTGAGTTACATTTCTGAAAAAAGAGTATTTATTTACTAATGAAAGTATAAAAAATACGATCATCATAAAATATCCGGTGTATGTTACAAAAATACCAATCCTGTCTTTGTTTACCGACAAAACTGTACCTTTTTCATCCTGATCGTACGATGACTGAAAAAACCGGAATCCTCTATATTTTAGAATATGGTTCATATAGATAGAGTATGCTTTTTCAGTTTGCTTTTCATTATCAATAACCAGTACATCACTTTTAAATGATGATGGGCTATTTGATCCGGGATATCTTTCTATATTAAACTTCTTAAGTTTTATAAAAAAAGGAATTTCTATAATTTGTTCGCCGTTCTTCTTTTTCTCGTATTTCGAGTTATTTACAATTTTTACTTTATTACTGCTCTCCCCCTCCCTTATATGCATTGTTCCCTCTATTCCGCAATATCTGGTTATAGCTGCCCCTATAATTATTAAAGCGAATGAAAAGTGAAAAAGGAATATGGTAAGTTTCTTTTTTTTGTAAAGTTTTAACACAATTATCTGACCTAGAAGATTAATTAGAACCAAAAGGAAAATCATTTCAAACCACCATGTGTTATAAATAAAATATCTCGAGACCTCAGCACCATAGTCATTTTCGATATAGGTTGCAAAGGCCATTACTATTGCAAGCACTAAAAATAGTAAACCCATAAACCATGGAGAAAACAAGAAGTTTTTTCTACGAATTGGCATATTTTAATTAATTGTTCACTTGTGTGAAAATACAACTATTCAGATAAAAAATAAAGGATAGCAGGCTGCTATCCTTTATAAATTTTTATTGAGTATTAAGAAGTTTGATATCCTAGAATGTAAGTTTAGCTGATAAATTGATAATACCTGCTGTGAATCGATCGGTATGTGCTATATCGCCATTTGTTTCGAGCGAATTAATCTTGTTTGTTGTAATATACTGATATTCTAGTGCTACAGAAAATCCATGTTTTATTGGGAAGATAAGGTCACCATAGACAACTCTATTTCTTGCAAGTTCACCAACAGCATATTTATCGCTAGTATTTCTGTCGCAACCATAACCAACAACAACCTGTAACCAGGGATTAATTGTAGATGTTGCATTTAACCAAAAACCCATGCTTTTTCTATTATTATCGACAACTTTCTTTGTAACATCATCAATTACATATCCATAATTACCTGCAATGTTAAACAGGTTTGCATTATTTAAGTTTTTTCCAGAATTAAACTCACCAACTAATGAAAAATATTTATGAATTGGCAAGTTAACATCAACGCCAAAACCGCTTGTTTTATAGGTACGGTCTGATTTCAACGTATCTTTTAATGTACCTGTTGCTTCGATAGTGTTTTTAGCCTCAAGATAGCTTGCATTAACATAAGATAAACCAATAGTATATTTATCCATTATTTTGCCAGATACTCTTGCCTGAAACATTGGCATACCTGATAAATTATCTTTACCTAATCCAGCCTCATCTCTTGTAGCTTCAGCTAATGAAATCTGAAACATTGGAGCAAAACTCTTATTATTAATTTGATAACTTAACTGAATTTGTCCTCTGCGGAAACCTCTGTTGCCAGCAAACCACATATTACCATTTGTATTGTTTGTATTTGCATTGTTTGGAGAAAAAATATCCCATTGCTGACCCATTCTTGCTTCAAAACCACCGCTAATAATAGAAGCATAAGCTAATCGGATACGTGGTTTAACATTTGCATCAAACGAACCTCCAAAGAAATCCATTTCGATAACACCACCAGCTTTGATTTTATCACCAACACTACCTTTTAGTCCAAAACGTGTATGCTGTGCTGTAAAACCAACTGCTTCCTGATCTTTACCAGTTGCAATTTGAGCTGCTCCAAGGTTAAAAGCACTAAATGAAGTAACCTCTCCACTTGAATAAACCATATCACCTTTTATAAATCCATAAGGTTTAAGTTCAATCTTTTTATTTTCTTCTTTTTTCTCTGTATCCTGAGCAAATGAAACCTGAGTGAAAATAATCAGGCTTAATGCCATCAATAAAACATTCTTTTTTAACATAATTTAAAATGATTAGATTTAATATTAATTGATTTATATAACTACTATTTATTATTTCAGATTGCAAATAAAATAAATGATTTCCAATTAAATAAAGATTTATATCATGAAATCAATACAATTTTCTATTTCGCTAAATTGGTATTTTAACTATAAATTTACTTCCAACATCAGGGGTACTCTCCAATTCAATTGTTCCATTATACAACTCAACCATTTTTTTAGTAATTGATAATCCAAGCCCGCTTCCTGTTGTATTCATTGTTTTGGCGTTTTTAATTCGTACAAAATCCTGAAACAACAATACCTGATCTTCCTTTCGTATACCAATGCCTGTATCTTCGACAGTTATCTTAATTAGCCCTTTTTGTTTATCAATGGTAATAAATACTTTCCCTCCTTCTCTGTTATATTTAACTGCATTCGATACCAGATTATTAAATATAATTTCCATTTCATTCCTATCTGCATTAATGAAGGTATTTTCTTCCCCATCCAGGTAAATTTTTACATTTCTCTGAATTGCAAGCGGTTCAACAGTATCTATAACAATTTTGGCGATTTCGTGAAGATCAACATTTACCAACTTTCGTTGTTTATTATCGGTTTCCATTTTGGTTAAGTCGAGTAGGTCGAGAATAAGTGTGCGCATTCCTTTAAGACGTTCAATGGATCTGTTAATCATTAGCATATAATCATCAACTTGTTCACCCGCTTGTTTTTCCTGAATTATTTTAAGATATCCCTCAATTGCATTAATAGGTGATTTTAATTCGTGTGATAATACAGACAAAAACTGAAATCGGACTTGTTTGCTTTCCTCATTCATTTTTTTTGTCATTCGCTTTAAGTACAAGTTCTTAGTTATCCCTTCGAGTGCTGTTTTTATTTCCTGCGGAGTAAAAGGTTTAGGAATAAAACTGTAAGCGCCGAAGTTAGTAGCTTTAACTGCCAGTTCAAGCGATGCATAGGATGTTATCATACTAACAGAAATATCATAGTTTTTGCTCTTAATATAATTGAGCACTTCAATACCATCCATTCCGGGTAATTTATTATCCAATAAAACAATATCAACACCCTCCGATTCAATTATTTCTAAAGCTTTTTCTCCGGTTTCAGCCTCCAATACATCAAAGGTAAAATCATCATCCATAAAAGGATAACTCACCGAAAAATTCATTAATACCCGCTTTATACCAAATCTGATTCCTTGCTCATCATCAACAATTAACAGTTTTAATTTGCTCATAATGTCTGTTTTAAGATTGAATTAAAGTATAAAGTATTGAAAATAATTTAATATTCTGATTAATCTTTTTTTCTAAAATACCCGTGGCAATGTTAAAATAAATGTTGTACCTGTTTTTCCGGCAGCACTATCGGCATTAGAGTTAACATCAATTTTGCCTCTATGCATTTTAATTATTCCATATACCAAAGGCAAACCCAAACCTGTTCCCTTACCAATTTCTTTTGTAGTAAAAAAGGGTGTAAATAACTTATCCAAATTTTCTTCGGCAATCCCTATACCTGTATCTGAGATTTTAATAACCATATTTTTATCATCCCCATTAACCTCAATTATAAGTTCACCACCTTGAGGCATTGCTTCACAAGCATTTTTCTCAAGGTTTGTAAATACTTGCATCATCTGATCCCTGTCAATCATAATAATTAAATCATGAGTATGAATAACAACCTGTGTATTAATATTCAAAGGTATAACAACTGATTCGAGACTACGCTGAATAAATTCTTTAATATTAACTTCCTGTGGTTTAACTTTGTTTTTTCGGGCAAAATTTAATAATCCACTAACTATTCCCTTGCATCGGTCTGCTTGTTCTACAATAAGCTTTACATCTTTTATATGAGGATCATCTTCCTTAAGCTCATCAAGTATTATGTTGCTATACATTGTTATTACACCAAGAGGATTATTAAGTTCATGAGCAATGCCTGCTGAAATTTGCCCCATGGTAGCTAGTTTTTCAGATTGCTTTAGAGCGAGTTCTGCATCGGCTAATTTTTTATTTGACACTTGCAGCATTTTAATAAATTTATATATGCGCTCTGTAGTAAAATAATATATAAAACCGAGAAGAAAAAGAATTGCGATCAATCCCACCACACTTGCACCAATAATTGCATCATTGATTAACTCTTTGTTCTCTATTTTACTTATGATTGATGCACCAATATATAGCTCAAATTTTTCAAAATAGGTAAACGCAATAGTTTTATCTCTATCATCAAGTTGGTAATAGAATATGCCTTGGTTTGCTTTTCGTATTGGGTTAAGAAATGAACTATCAGACCAGGTTTCACCTTCATGTGTAGGATGAATAAGCTGATATCCGGTTTTATCAAAAATAAATGGATAACCACTTTTACCAATCTTTAGCGTATAAAGAATCTTCTTTAGTTCGGCTAGGTCTTTTTCCTTGTCACCCACATATACAATTCCGACAATATCATTATCAACAACAATTGGCTCATAGGCAGTTGTGTACCATTCGTTTACAACAATTGCTCTACCATAATAGGTTTGCCCTTTTATGATTGACTCAACAACTGGCGAATTATTTGGGATATATGTACCAACTGCTCTTGATCCATCTGCTTTTTTAACATTTGTAGCTACTCTTACAAATCCACTATCAATTTTCTGAAAAACTGAAATTGTACCTCCGATTAATTCTTGTGTTTTATCAACAAAATAAGTACTTCCATAAAGATCCGAGTTATTATGTTTCCACCTTTTAATTGATGCTTTATGTTTTTGTCCTGTTTTTTGATTCTCAACATCAATTATTATATTCTGGTTTAGTATTTCAAGAGGATAATCATAAAAAAGTTGATTTGCAACTTTAAGATTTGTTTGTACATTTTTAAGTTTTAAAATACTCTCACGTTCGAACATCTTAGATATTGTCCTTACTTCAAGCTCAAGGTTTTTCTCCATCTGAGCATTAAAGGTTTTAATGGATGTATAAATAAACCATGAAGTTATAATTGAAATAACTGCAATAATAATAAAACCAACCGGCAATAATAATCTTAGTTTTATGGGTACAATTTTTTTATTAAACATGAAGGTTTATTAAAATTTATTTATTGACTAATAAATAGTTATTACACTTATAACCTTATAATTGGAAATAGAAATAAACGTAATTACTAAATGAGACTAAAAAATATAAAAACAAAAATCAGTTATTCCGGTTAGTTTAACTAAATATCAGTAAACCGGATTCCTTTATTTTGTATTACTTCTTTTCTATGAGCAAATTATCTAATATGCTTTTCAATCTCAGGTAAAAGTTTCTGAGCATCAACTGGTTTTCTAATAAATCCTTTTACCGGAAACCAATACGATTTTCCATTTTCAGATTTATAATCAATACCGGCTGTACCATCTGTAATATTCTTAAATAATAATACCTGTAAATCTTTAAAATCTGGATTTTCTCTATATTCTCTGGCCATCTGCTGTACACTAGCCTTTGAGGTTACCAAAATTTCTATTGATGATTGAATAAGAAATGGAATATCTTTAAATTCGGGACTATGAAGAATTTCCTGTGCTAATTCAAATCCTTCAAACTGTGTGGTCATCATAACATCTAATATAGCAAGGTTTGGTTTTACGGAACGAAGCATCTCGATACCTTCCTCTTTACTCATTGCAGAAAAAACTTCATAACCTGCTTTAGTAAGAATAGTTTTAATTACGGTTATAACATCAATATCATCATCAACGATTAAAATTCTTTTTTTTGTTTCCATGATCATTACGTTTAATTAGTTTATTTCTAGCTATCAAGATAAATTATTTACTTTAAATTACTTGTATAATGTACAATATGATTGATTAACTTTTATATTTCAAATTTAGGGTTTTCTATCGAAAAAGAAATTCTGTTTCAAATAAAAAAAAACTGTTATATACCATACAAATTTTATGGTTTTTTAGGGCTGTCATTTCTTTGACAATTTCGATATTCGACTTTTTTAATGAATCCATAATAATCTTCTTTCCTGTTCAGATTCTGATACCAATTTTCAGCATCAAACTCTACTAATCTTACCTTAACCTTTTTAAGCAATTCGATTATTTTTCGTCCATTATTTTGCAGAATTAACTCTGTATCTTTAATTACACTCTTCTTATAAATTGCAAATAAGGGTTCATGTTTATCCTGTTCCTTTATTGGCATTACAATGTCGACATCTGCCGAAAGGTTAATCATATTCTGGATCAGTTTAATATTCATAATAGGTATATCGCAGGCAGTAATAAAATTTATTTCATTTGATGATGCCTTAACACACGACAAAATACCCATTAACGGACCTTTCTCTTTTTCAATATCAGGGATAATAATACGGTTTAAAAAACGATATTTATCATTATCATTTGCTCCGATAATTATCTCATCAAAGTAATCTTCTAATTGGTTAATTATATTTAAAATCATCGGTTTACCATCAACAGGCAAAAGACTTTTATCCTCGCCCCCCATACGAGAGCTCTTTCCTCCAGCCAAAATTATAGCAGTTGCTTTTTCTTTAATAATCCAGGTATTATTTTTAACCAATATTCTATCGGGAGAAAAATCCCAACTCATATTATCAAATTCGATTATTTTATTTGCAAAACCGATAACCTGAGAACACCCTTCTTTTATCGTTTGGTCATTTTTATTTTTAATTACAATAAAAAGACCTGGTTCTATTACCGTTCTTAATGAATTTGACTCAGCAACTATCAATGCATCCATAGGTAATTGTTCAATTAAAGCTTTTATTCCCTTTTCTATATAATTTTTATCAACCTTGAGCCAATATACTTTATGAGCACCAGCATTAAGCATTCTTGATGTATCTTTACCTGTATTATTTTCCGTTTCCTCAATTATATCATATTCATTTTTTAATGATGCACAAACTCCACAACTTTCCGGCCCTCTGGGGCAAAAACCTTCGTCACGATCAATGCTTGTTACCTTTATACCGATAACCTTTGATGTTTTGGAAAAGCGATTTATAAGCCTGCATGCAAATTCTGTCTTACCTGTATTTCTACCGGTCGATCCAAGAATTATAAATTCAGACTTTTTAATCATAGATTAATATTTTTATAAAAATGCAAATACCTTCAATATTCGAAGGTATTTGCAAATTTAGTCAATAATCAAATATGTATATAATTATTCTTTACCATGAGTAATAGACTTGTTAGTCAATGTTAATGCAATAACAAATCCAATAGTCAACATAATTGCACCAGCAATAAATGTTTTTGTAGCAGCTGTTTCAACAAAGTTATCTTTAATATAAGCTGCAATCTGTGGACCAACGATACCTGCTACAGACCAAGCAGTTAAAATAACACCATACACTACAGGCATTAATTTTGCTGTAAAAATATCACCAACAAATGATGGCATTGTACCGAATCCACCACCGTAGCATAATAGAACGTAGCAAACCATAATTCCAAATAACCAAGGATTTCCAACCCAAACAAGCATTGCGAAAACAAGAATTTGAGATCCTAAGATTAAACGGAAAGCCTGGATACGGCCAATCTTATCTGATAAACCACCCCAGAAGAATCGACCAACTCCATTAAACAATGAGCTAATAGCAATTAGTGTAGCACCTGCTGCTGCAAGACCTGCTGTATCAAGAGTGCTTCCTGTGTTTTTAAGAAGATCTTGTAACATTGGCGATTGTAAACCAATAAACATAATACCGGCAGCGATATTTAGAAAGAATATAAGCCACATTCCTAAAAACTTTCTTGATAAAATACAAGCTTTAGCTGTTAAGCTATCTTCATGACCTTGGCTTGCAGCACTTTTTACTGGAGGAGTATAACCTTCAGGAACAAAACCTGCTGGAGGGTTTTTCATAATAAGACCTGCAGTAATACCTAAAACGAGAAGAGATATACCTGTAAATGTGAATACCTGTACTAAATTACCATCAAACATATTCATGAAGGTTGGAGCAATAACCTTAGACATTAATAATGCACCAAGGCCAAATCCCATAACTACCATACCTGTAATGAAACCTTTTTTATCAGGAAACCATTTTGCTGCAGTTGCAACTGGAGTTACATAGCCTAATCCTAAACCAAGACCACCGATAACACCATAACCAATATAAAGCAATACTAAACTATTCATAGACATTGCCAAAGCTCCAATTAACCAACCCAAACCCCACATAATAGCACCAGTAGTTGCTAATTTTTTTGGACCATATTTTGGCAAGATCATACCACCAATTGCAGCTCCAATACCAAGGAAGCAAATTGCCAAACTGAAAATCCACATTACTTGCACATTTGTCCAACCAAATGCAGCCATAATTGGTTTTTGAAAAAAGCTCCATGCATAAACTGTACCTAGAGCCAACTGAAGAACTGTTCCCATGATAGCAATTAGCCATCGATTGTGTTTTTTTGTTTCCATTTTTAGATTTTTGTTAATAAATATTAATTAGTAATCAATTTCTCAAATTCCGGTCTGAATTTATTTATCATTGCCTTAATAGGTGATGAATAAGCTTCACCTGTTGGACAAAGTGTATTGCCTTTTATATTGTCACAAAACCATAATACTTTGTCAATATCTCCTTTTTCACCTTTGCCAGAAACAATTTTATTCAGTAAGCTAACCATCATACCAGATCCCTGGCGACAAGGAGTACACTGACCACATGATTCATGGTTATAGAATTGAATAGTACGGGCAGCAATTTCAGGAATTGAAAACTCATCTGTAATAACCATGATACCTCCAGAACCTAATGAAGTACCGTACTCGATACAAGATTCATAATCCATTTTTAATCCGGCACCTTTTTTCAATTCCTCAGTAGTTAAAATTGGAACTGATAAACCACCAACGATAACCCCAATCATTTTACCTTTAACTCCTCCAGCAAGTTCAATAAGTTCTTTAAAAGTGATTCCCATTGGGCATTCATAAACACCAGGCTTATTTACTGCTCCGGAAACACCAAAAAGTTTAAATCCATATCCGCCTTCAGAACCCCATTTTTTAAAAGCATCAGCACCATTCTCAACAATATATGGTATACTAGCTAAAGTCTCAACGTTATTTACAATTGTTGGACAATTATACAAACCAGAAACAGCAGGAAATGGTGGTTTCATTCTTGGCAATCCTCTTTTGCCTTCTATTGATTCAATAAGAGCAGTCTCTTCACCACAGATATATGAGCCGGCCCCAAGATGAACGATAATATTGAGATCTTTTAATTGACCATCTTTTTTAGCTTCTTCAATCGCTTTTTCAAGAATTTGGGCAATCCAGTTAAACTCACCACGTATATATATAAATGCCAACTTACAACCTAATGCATGCGCCGAAATAGCCATTCCTTCGATAAGTAAATGTGGATCATAAGCTAAAATCTGACGATCCTTAAATGTTCCAGGTTCGCCTTCATCAGCATTGCAAATTAAATATACTGGTTTTCCTGTATTTTTAGGAAGAAAACTCCACTTAACTCCGGTAGGAAAACCTGCACCACCACGACCACGCAACTGAGAGTTTTTAACTTCACTTATTATATCTTCAGGTTTCATTTTCAACGCTTTTGCCAAAACCTGATATCCACCTGTCTTTTTATATACACTTATAGAAGTAGCATTTTTTTCACCTCTTCTTTTCAATAGAACATTGCATTGGGATTCCCAGTTATATTCTACAGGTAATTCAGGCATTACACCTTTTCGAAGTGAATCAATGAGCATATCAACCTTTTCGGGAGTCATAAGTTCATAATACACATCATTTACCTGTATTACAGGGCAAGTACCACAAGAAGCAAGACATTCAACTTTCGACAGTGTAAATAATCCATCAGAGGTTGTTTCTCCGTGTTTAATACCAAGCTTATCACTAATATATTTATATAGTTTAAGTGCACCCATAAGAGTAGCTGGTACATTTGTATCAACCTGAATGTGGTATTTTCCAACGTTTTTATTCACATTAAACATTGAATAATAAGTAGCAACACCATAAGCTCTTGAAGGAGTAACCCCAATTATTTCAGCAACCTCAGCAACTAGTTCTTTGGTTAAATTATTGTCATTAGCCTTTTGAACAAGAGTTAAAGCAGGCATTAAGGCAGATTCCTTTTTAGGATATTTAGCCATAATCTGCTGAATACTATTTATTAATTTATCATTCATCAATTAAAACTTTTTAATGGTTAACAACAATCTGCTATTTTTTCAATTTTAACAGCACACACTTTGTACTCAGGTATTTTAGCTATTGGATCCAAAGCATCATTGGTTAATTGATTTGCAGCAGCCTCAACAAAGTGGAAAGGAATAAATACTATTCCTTCTTGTATTTTCTTAGTCACCTCTGCATGAATCTCAATAGAACCTCTTCTTGAAGAGACTTTTACTTTTTCTCCATCTTTTATTTTAAGCTTCTTAGCATCTACAACATTTATTTCCACTTTAGCATAAGGCACTAAGCCGTTAAGAACTTTCGATCTTCTGGTCATTGATCCGGTATGATAATGCTGCAATAATCTTCCAGTAGTAAGCCAGATTGGATATTCTTTGCTTATAACTTCTTCAGGTGCTCTATATTCTATTGGAACAAGTAATCCTTTGCCTCTTGAGAATTTTCCAACATGTAGAATAGGAGTTCCAGGATGATCTTCGGTAGGACATGGCCACCTTAATCCACATTCTTTCTCTAATCTTTCGTATGTCATTCCTTTATACGAAGGAGTTAGTTGTCTCATCTCTTCAAATAAGGTTTCTGGTGTTTCAGGAAATGTATCACATCCCATACGTTTAGCTAACTCTACAATAATTCCAAAATCATTTTTAGCAATACCAGGTTGATTTAATGCTTTATTAGAAATTTGTACACGTCTTTCAGTATTTACGAAAGTACCTGTTTTTTCAGCAAAAGCACATGCAGGAAGAACTACATCAGCAATCTGTGCTGTTTCAGTCATAAAAATATCCTGAACAACAAGAAAATCAAGTTTCTTGAATTGCTCTTCAGCATGATGTAAATTAGGATCCGACATCATAGGATTCTCACCCATAATATAAATTGCTTTTATAGAATCACCAGCATTATTCACCATGGTTGTAACCGTTTGTCCAACCTTGTCGTCCATATTTTCAACCTTCACACCCCAGGCATCAGCAAATTTCTTGCGGTTTTCTTCAACCGTAACAGGCTGATAACCTGTAAATACATTAGGAAGAGCACCCATGTCGCAAGCTCCCTGAACATTATTCTGTCCACGCAGTGGGTTTACACCAGTACCTTCAAGACCAAAGTTTCCAAGTATCATTTGCAGATTAGAGCAAGCTTTAACATTATCAACACCATGTGTATGCTGAGTAATCCCCATTGCATAATAAAGAGCTCCTCTGCCAGAAGTAGCATATAATTTTGCAGCATCAATAAGTAGCTGTTTAGAAATACCACTTAACTCTTCAACCTTTTCAGGAGTATAGAACTCAAGACTTTTAACATAATCATCCCAACCTTCAGTTCTCTCGTCAACAAATGCTTTATTATACCAATTTTCTTTAACAATTATATGCTGTAATCCCATAAGTACAGCTGAATCAGATCCTGGTCTTTGTTTTAAATGAAGATTTGCACATTTTGCCAAATCGATATCACGAGGATCAACAACGATAAGCTTAACACCTTTTCGTTTTACTGCTTTCTTGACCATTCCGCCAAAAACAGGGTGATTCCAGGTAGTATTTGTACCAATAACAAAGATTATATCAGATTTCTCGGTTTCTTGTAAGCTATTAGTCATAGCTCCTGAACCTAACGTGGCTGCCAGTCCCGCAACCGTAGAGCTATGTCAAAGCCGCGCACAATGGTCGACATTGTTCGTGCCGATCACCCCTCGTGCAAAACGCATCATTGCATAGTTATCTTCATTTGATGTTCTGGCTGATGTAAAAAACCCAATAGAGCCAGCACCATATTTTGCTTTTGTTTCACCTAATTTACTGGAAACAAGATTTAGAGCCTCATCCCAGCTTGCTTCTACAAATTTTCCGTTTTTCTTAATTAAAGGAGTTGTTAATCTATCTTCACGATCAAGGAAATCCATACCAAATCGACCTTTCACACAAAGCATTCCTTTATTTGTCTGTTTTTCCCAATTCTCTTCGGTTCCCATTGAATAAACCCACTTGTTATCTTTCACATACATATCAATGGAACAACCAACACCACAATAAGTACAAATAGTTTTTTTCTTTTCAAGTTCCCAATAAGGACCTTTGCCTTTTGCATTTTTGAAAGTCAACGCACCAACTGGACAAACCTGAACACATTCGCCACACTGAACACATGACGATTCACCCATTGGCAAATCATTATCGCAAATTACTTTTGTATGTCCTGAACGCCATCCAAAATCAAGTACTTCGTGCATTACATTATTATTACATGCTGTAACACATCTTCCGCATTCGATACATTTATTATGGTCTCTGATAATACCTTCAGCTGAGTCATCTAATGGAATTGTTTCGTGATACTCAGGAAAACCTGGACGCTCAATACCACAATGGTATGCCATATCCTGAAGTTCACAATGTCCGTTTTTTTCACAAGCAATGCAGTTATGCTCACCATTTGACAGATGGAGCTCAACGATCATTTTACGAACTTGTTTTATTTGTTCAGTATCCGTTTTAATAATCATACCATCTTTAGCTTCGAGCGCACAACTTTCTTTTAAGCCACGAAATCCTTCAATTTCTACCAAACAAGCTCTGCATTTACCAGCCTTACCTGTTCGTGGGTGATAGCATAACGTTGGTATGTAAACGTTGTTCGCACGAGCAATATCTAAAACCGTTTTTCCGGGAGAAGAATCGTAAACCTTCCCATTAATCGTAATCTTTAACGTATTTTCCATAGTTAACCAATTAATAATATATTATTTTTGATTTGTATTGTCAAGTTTGTCATATAACAGTTGCAATGCATCATTTATATCTTCGAAAACCACATAATGATTTGTGCACCCCTTACGTGAACAAATGTTAACTTTTCCTCCAACGTTGATATTTAAACCTACTACAGGTGCATTGCAGATTTTGCAAGGAATTTCACGAAGCAATGATTGATTGCAATGAGGACAATAAAACTTTACAAGTTCATTTTCTTTTAAGGTTATATTGCAATCATGTTTAAAGCAGTCGTAAATAGGACATAACCACAAAACTCCACGCTCTCGATCATTTTCAACATTAAGTTTAATACCGGGATGTCCGTTAACTTTATGAGATTCATCCATTAAAGATGTACCACAGTGAGGACATTTTACTGATAATACGATTAATCTTTCCATAATTGATTTTAGTTTTGGTTTAAATTAATACATTAAAACACATTAAAAATACCAGCTAAAGTACCTTCATCTAATGAATTACAGAGCAGTCTGCAATTTTCATATTTCTATTGTTATTATTTTAACACTGTTATTTTTTTAACAACAGAATTAAGAATAAGTACCCTTCTCACAGTTCTAAATATAGAACTAGCCAATATGCAAGAACATGACATTTATTACTTAAATACATGATAAAAGTCATCTTTTTGATCTGATATATCTTTATATGATTATATACTACTGTATACAAATATACAAATTCCTTGTTTTAAGAAGCTGCCAGATTAGTATTTATAATTAATCTAAAAACAGATAAGACAATTCTATATATTGTATTACTGAATTCTTATTAATCAATTAAAAAGATGGTCAAGTACTTTGTTTTTGGTTATGGTGTTCTTTTTTTAGGTTTTAAGAATTCAAAATTCTATTTTTGTCCAATAAAATTGAAGAATGTTTTATTAGAAAGGACGGAACTGGTGTTCCACCTGGTCTTCAAAACCAGTAGCAGACGGATAAAACCGGCTGTGGCAGGTTCGATTCCTGCCCTTTCTGCAAATAATTTTTTATGAAAAACCGCAATTACAGAATATGAAATCAAAAAAGGAGGATTTTAAAAGCCTTCCAGCCGTTGATAAACTTCTGTCGTCACCTGAAGTTAAATTGCTTATTTCCAGCCATGGGAAAGAGTTAGTCATCTATTCTATTCGTAGTACCTTAGATTTTTTCAGAACTAAAATTAGCAGAGGAGATTTACCGCCTACTTCAGAAGAAATAGTTGGGAAAATCAATTCATTAATAAACCTATTCGGAGGACGAAGTCTTAAAAAAGTTTATAATGCTACAGGTGTAATAATTCATACAAATCTGGGAAGAGCTCCCTATGGTTCAGATTTAATTACTGATTCTATTGAAATCCTAAAGGGTTATAATAATCTTGAATTTGACTTAGCAAAAGCTACCAGAGGAAACAGAAACAATCATGCGTCAGAATTAATCAAGTTTCTTACAGGAGCCGAGGATGTACTTATTGTTAACAATAATGCTGCTGCTGTAATGCTTACATTAAGAACTTTTGCTAAAGGGAAAGAAGTAATTGTTTCGAGAGGCGAATTAATAGAGATCGGAGGTTCGTTCAGAATACCAGAAATAATGGCCGCCTCGGATTGCAAAATGGTAGAGGTGGGTGCTACAAACAAAACAAAACCTGATGATTACAGAAAAGCAATTAGCAAAAAAACGGCTATTCTTTTTAAGGCACACAAATCGAATTATGTAATATCGGGATTTACTAAAGAGGTTGGGCTAGATGAATTGTCGGCAATAGGAAAACAATATAAAATACCAGTATTGTACGATCTGGGTTCGGGGTTATTAAGAAAAATTAACCATTCAGCATTCGAAAATGAACCAACAGTAAGAGAATCAATTGAAAAAGGAGCCGATTTGGTTTGCTTTAGTGGAGATAAATTGCTGGGTGGTCCGCAAGCAGGAATTATTGCAGGAAAGAAACTTCTAATCGATAAACTAAAAAAAGAACCTATGATGCGGGCGCTCAGAGTTTGTAAAACAACATTTGCTTTGCTCGAAACTGCTTGTATCTATTATCTAAATGACGAAGAACTTTACAAAAAAAATATCATTTTCAAAACATTCAACCGAAAACCTGAGGAGCTTAAAAATACGGCATCTTTTATTGCAAATTACCTGAATAAGAATGGGATAAAAACTGAGATTATATCAACAAAGGGACAGTGTGGCGGAGGAACATTACCTGACAAAGAAATCGACAGTTTTGCTGTATTGATAAAAAATGAATCATCAAATAAAATTCGTTCTGAATATGCCGAGAATATGTATCAATCATTATTGATGCATCATAAACCTATATTGGGAGTATTGAGTAAAGGAAATATCTACTTTGATGTGTTAACCATTTTCGAAAATGAGCAGGAAGAAATTGCACAGATTATTTGTGAAATTCACAATGGCAAAACATCCCTGATAAAAATGTTAACAAATATTGATTGTGATACCCACAAAGAAGAAAAAAAACGCGGAATTACAATTAATCTTGGTTTCTCTTATTTAAATCTGCCCAATGGAGAATCAATAGGTATTATTGATGTTCCCGGTCATAAGGATTTTATAAATACAATGGTTAGTGGTGCTTGCGGAATTGATTTTGTTTTGCTTGTTATTGCTGCCGATAGCGGAATTATGCCGCAAACCATTGAACATATTAATATTATATCGGCATTAGGAATAAAAAAAGGTATTGTTGCACTTACGAAAATCGATTTGGTAGAAGATGAGTTGACTGAAATGGCAAAATCGGAGATTACAGAATATCTCAAAAAAACATCAATAATGGATGCACCCATTATTGGCGTTTCGGCAATAACAGAAGCAGGCAAGAATGATTTAATTCAAGCAATTGAAAAAATCATAACAGAAGTTGATGAAAAAGAAAACAGCAGCCTGTTTAGAATGTATATCGATCGAATCTTCAGTGTTAAAGGATTTGGCAGTGTGTTAACCGGATCGGTTCTTGGTGGATCGATACAAACAAAAGATGAGGTTTTCCTGCTTCCCGAAAATAACGAAAAATTAAGAATTCGCTCCATTGAACGACATAGTAAACCAGTAGAATTGGTAGTTGCGGGTGACAGAGCTGCAATTAATCTTATTGGACTAAATAATGAGGATTTTGAGAGAGGTATGATCATCTCCAATAAACCATTGGACTCAACAAGAATGATTGATGCACAGGTTTCGCTTTTCGATATCAAAAAGGCGCTTCCGCTTTGGTCGAATATTACATTCCATACCGGCACCTTCGAATGCCCCGCCAGAATGCATTTGATAAATAAGAGCACCCTTCAACCCAAAGAGGAGGCTATTGTACAAATTCACCTGAAAAAACCGGGTGTATTGGTAAATAAAGATAAGTTTATAATCCGAAACTCATCCGGTGATTTAACACTGGGTGGCGGATTTGTAATGGATGCGGCACCATTGCATCATAGAAGAAGAACATCAAAATTAATCGATGGCTTAACGCAGCTCTCCTCGAATATTATGAGTTCGCAAAGCATTAAAGAAATGATAAATGCTGAGTTGAAAAAAGAATTCAAACCTTTTGGTATTGAGGAAATAAGCAATAAGTTGAATATCCCTGTTAATGAATTGCAAACCGAAATAAGCACAGGCTGTTGTGGCTTTGTCGTGTACAAAACATCTGAATCCCTTATTTTAATTAGTACAAGTAATGACAATTCGTTTCAGGAAAAGCTGCTGAATATTTTGAAAGAACATCATGAAAAAAATAAAATATTCCCTAACGGACTTGAGGCGAATGAAATAACTGGCAAGTTCGGATTTTCGAAATCAAAAATAGAAAAACTTTACATAGAGTTACTGCTGCAAAAAATGCAGACAAACAAGTTGGTTGAAAAATACAAAACTAGCTGGATAATTACAGGCCATAAGCCAGTACTTGATAACCAGACAAAGAAAGAAATTGATTGGCTTGAGAATGAGATTAAAAGGTACGATACCGAAAAGCCTGTGCTTACTGAAATTGAAGAAAAAGCTGTAAATAATAAGATTCCTAAGAATAAGATTAAAATGTATCTTTCATATCTGGCCAGTGTTGATAAAATACAGTTTTTCCAGAATGACTTTGTTCATGCAGGTATTCTCAGCAAGTTAAGGATCGAGTTATTAAAAAAACTCTCTACAAGAAATGATGGATTTACATTTGATGAATTTAAGGATACAATCGGAGGGACAAAGAAGTTCAGAGCACTATTAACAGATATGTTTGAGAACGAGAAAATAATTACCGTTCAGCGCGGAGCAGGTGTTGATACTACGAAATTTTTTATAACACAAACAGGAAAAAAACGAATAGGTGAACATCTATCTTGATAATTCAGCAACATCGTGGCCAAAGCCACCAAATGTAATTGAAGCAATTACAAGCTACATGACCGACTTTGGAGCCAGTCCGGGCAGGTCGGGTCATCATTTTTCTGTAAAAGCAGCCAAGGAAGTATTTGAAACACGAGAATTATTAGCCTCATTATTTAATGCGCCTTCTTCTGACAGAGTTATCTTCACTGCTAATGCAACACAGGCTATAAATACTGCACTTTTCGGGTTATTAAAAAAGGGCGACCATGTTATTATCAGTCACATGGAGCATAATTCTGTTATAAGACCTTTGCGACATCTGGAACAGAATGGAATCATTGAATTGTCAATTATTGATTGTGACAGAGAAGGATATATAAATCCAGAAACTCTAAAAAACAGTTTCAAATCAAATACAAAGCTAGTAGTAACAATACATGGATCGAATGTTACAGGAACCATTCAGCCTATCAAGCAGATTGGAGAAATCTGCAAATCAAAGAACATATTGTACATGGTGGATGCTTCGCAAAGTGCAGGAATTCTCCCGATTGATCTGCAGAATGATAATATTGATATACTTGCATTTACAGGGCATAAAGAACTATATGGGCCAACTGGAATTGGAGGTTTGTGCATTAAAAATGATATTCAAATCGAATCCCTTTTACATGGAGGCACAGGAAGCAAATCAGAAATAGAAACCCATCCCCTATTTTACCCCGACAGTCTAGAAGCTGGAACATTAAATACAGCAGGAATTATCGGACTAAAAGCTGGAGTACAATATATTCTAGATCAAGGAATGGATAACATCCTAAAAAAACAAATCCAGTTAACTGATTATTTTTTAAGTAAACTAAAGGAAATTGATAACATTATACTTTACGGTCCTGATTTAGGAGAAGTAAGAATTCCAATAATATCATTAAATATTAAAAACAGCATGCCGAGTGATGTTGCGTTTATTCTTGATAAAGAATATGGTATTATGACAAGAGCCGGTTTGCATTGCTCACCATTAGCACATAAAACGATTGGGACATTTCCGCACGGAGCGGTTCGTTTTAGTTTGAGTTGCTTTACTACGGAAGAAGAAATTAATTATACTATTGATAAGATAAAAAAGATACGATGAAAACTATTGATGCCAAAGGCAAATTATGCCCTGTTCCTTTAATCATGACAAAAAAAGCATTGGGCGAATTAAAAGAAAATGAATCATTAGAAGTATTGATGGATAATGAAACATCGGTAAAAAATGTGATTCGTTATATAGAAGAGATGGGAATGAAACCATCAACAGAAAAGAAAGATTCCATCTATCATGTTTTTGTAAATAAAACAGGAGAAGTGTTAGAAAATGTAAATGTCGAAGACTTTTGCACAATTGATTCTGAAAAATTGTCAGATTACGTAGTTTCTTTTCAAAAAAATAAACTGGGCGAAGGATCAGACGAGCTAGGAACAATTCTGGCAAAAGCGTTTATTAATTAAAAGATTCGCCGGTAATTGATACATTAAAGAAACTTGAACAGATGGGAATTGAAATACTGGTATGTGGTACCTGTCTGGATTATTATAAAAAGAAAGAAGAATTAGGTGTAGGAATAGTTTCAAATATGTACGTTATTCTTGAAACGTTGAGCAAAGCATCAAAAGTAATCTATTCATAAGAGAGGGCTAAAGCCCTAAAAGATTATGTAGTTAATAACCCCAGCCTTAAGGCTCGGGTTAAAGAATAAGCCATAATTGGACTTTAGTCCATTAACAAAATTGAATCATTTTATATTATGAAATATTTTATCCTGATTTTTGAATCGACACATCATGCATTGAAGTCAGAAAAACTACTTACCGGGTTGGGTATAAAATTCGATATTATTCCAACTCCAAAGGAAATATCATCCGATTGTGGAATGTCTATCAGGATAAATCCAGCTTTATTTGATGAACAGATTGTATCATCAATACTAAATAAGAACAACATCACATTTTATTTACACGAAAAAGTTTACAAATGAAACCATACGATCTTTTAAGCACAGTTGAATATGGAGGATGTTCAGCTAAACTTTCTGCCAACGATCTTAGTGCTGCTTTAGCCGAATTGCCAAAAACTCCCCATAAGAATTTACTTGTTGATATAGAAACGCACGATGATGCGGGTGTTTATAAAATCAATGATGAATATGCCTTAATACAGACTACAGACTTTTTCCCACCAGTATGTTCTGATCCATATGAGTTTGGCCAGATTGCAGCAGCCAATGCCTTGAGCGATGTGTATGCAATGGGTGGTGAAGTATTGACAGCTTTGAATATTGTCGCTTTTCCAGCCAAAGTTCCTCTTGATGTTTTAAAGGAAATTTTAAGAGGGGGAATAGAAAAAGTAATAGAAGCAGGCGGAATTATGATGGGCGGCCATACCATCGTTGACGATATTCCAAAATATGGATTAGCAGTAACAGGTTGGATTCATCCGGATAAAATAATAACAAATGCCGCAGCAAAACCGGGAGACATTCTTGTGCTTACAAAACCAATTGGTGCTGGCATAATAATGGCTGGAAAAAGAATTGGTGAAATTGGTGCAGACAAGTACCAGCCGATATTGGAAGGCATGAAACAGCTTAACAAAGAAGGTGGAAGAATAATGCAAAAATATGGGATAAAATGTGCAACAGACATTACCGGATTTGGATTATTGGGACATGCTCTTAAATTGGCGATGGGAAGTAATGCTACATTGAAAATAAATTCAACACATGTTCCTGCTTTTAATGGTTCGTTGGAACTAATTGAGCTCGGTTGTATTCCTGGTGCTTGCTTCCGAAACCTTGAGTATGTAGAGAATGATTGCACTTTTGAAAAATCGTTAAGCCACAATCATAAAATGCTTTTACTCGATGCTCAAACTTCTGGAGGATTACTAATCTGCTGCGCTGAAAATAATGTTAAGGATATGATCAGAGAACTTTCTGAATCAGGTTATGGTAGTACTTCTGTTATTGGTAGTGTTTGCGAAAAGGGGAATAAATACTTAGCAATCTATTAAACTATTATAATTGTTACTGCGAACGCAGTGAAGCAATCTATAAAGATTGCTTCACTGCGTTCGCCATGACTTAAACCATCCTATTTAACAATTACCATCTCATCCACAAGATGTTTTGCTCCGGCATATTTATCGATAATAAAAAGTACATAGCGAATATCCAATGTAACATTGCGGCTAAAATCCGGATCGTACATCATGTCGCTGGCAATGCCCTCCCATGCTCTGTCGAAGTTTAATCCAATTAAATTACCATAGGCATCCAGCACTGGACTTCCTGAATTTCCACCTGTGGTATGGTTTGTAGCAATAAAACACAAAGGTACAGAACCATCCTTTGCATAAACACCATAATCCTTTTGCTTATAAATCTCCCTAAGTCTATTAGGAATGTCATAATCGTAAATTGCTGGATTATCTTTTTCAATAACACCATCAAGCGTTGTATAATGCAAATATTTTACTCCATCCTTCGGATAATACCCTTTTACTTTACCATAGGCAACACGCATAGTAAAATTAGCATCAGGATAGAATTTCTTTTGCGGCTGCATCTCGCGCAAAGCATTCATGTAAATATTATAAAGGCTATCATTTTTAGCTGATATCGCAAAGTATTTTTCTGAAACTTTGTCTTTGTAAACATCTAAAAACGAATTATAAAGAACATAAATTGGATCGTTTTTCAGCTCTCCCACTCTATTTGCAGAATAATTACTTAACAGTTTTTCAAGTTTTTCAGGTTTATTAAAAATTGTTTCCTCAAATACCTGTTCAACATATTTATCAAAATCTCCATTATATTTGGATTGAATTTTTGAATAAATGGATGGGTAAAACTCTTCGTTTACACCTGCAAAATACATTGGCAATAAGGCTTTAAAAATATCCTTATCAACCCTTAAATCATAATCTTTAAAAAAGTTTGAAGAAACTTTAAGAAGTCTGGTTGACTCGGCCAGTGCCAATGAAGAATCTGTTCCTTTTGAAATTTCGATCAATTTTTCAAAACCAGAAGCATAAGCGATAACTTCAATTCCATATACTGCTTCGCGCCAATAATCATAAGCTAATGCATAGGATTCAATATCGGTATAGTTTTTATTAAACTCTTTTAATAAACCATTATAATTGGGTTTATTTGCAGCCCAGTTTGTGAATTCATTCTCAAAAGCAATCTTTTTATTTACTGCATCAAGTCTTTTAAGTCCATTAATCTCGCCAATCCATCTTTTCCATGAGTTACTTACACCGGCATTTTTACTAGCATATTTTATTCGTATCGTATCATTTACATTGGCATAAGCATTCATTACCTCGAGCCGTTTGTCTCGCAATTTTATTTTATGAGGATTTCGAACCTCTGATACCAGTTTAATTGCATCCGAGGTAAGATATTGTTCAGTACCACCAGGATATCCTATAACCCATGTAAAATCTCCTTCATTTACTCCTTTCATGGAAACATTTAAGAACTTTTTGGGTTTGTATGGCACATTATCAGGAGAATAATCAGCAGGTTGATTTTCTTTATTTGCATAAATACGGAATACCGAAAAATCACCTGTATGGCGAGGCCACATCCAGTTATCGGTATCGCCACCAAATTTGCCAATTGATGATGGAGGAGCTCCAACTAAACGAACATCCTTAAACTCTTCATAAACAAACATATAATACTCATTACCATAATAAAAAGATCGTACGGAAGCAGTATGATTTGTTCCGGCAATAGCTTTGCTCTCAATTTCACGATTATTATCGGCTATTTTTTTGTACTTTTCGGTTTGCGACATGGAACTGCTAACACCCTCAAGAGCTTGCTTAGTAACATCTTCGATTCGCACAAGGAAGGTAACTGATAGTCCAGGATTTGGAAGTTCTTCAGCTTTCGACATTGCCCAAAAACCATTGGTAAGATAATCTTTTTCAATGCTGCTATGACGCTGTATCTGTCCATAACCACAATGATGATTGGTCAACAATAATCCCTGGTCAGATACCAGTTCGCCTGTACAACCTCGGCCAAATATTACAATTGCATCTTTAGTGCTTGCTTGGTTAATATTATAAATATCATCTGCAGTAAGCTTAAATCCATTCTTCTGCATATCGGCTATTGTATGATTCTTTAGCAGTAAAGGAATCCACATTCCTTCATCGGCAAATAATTGGGAAACGCTAATTAATGAGCAGATTACATATAAAAGTAGTTTCTTCATGATAAGATAGTTTAGTTATTTATAAATTTATTTAGCTCTACATATAATTTCTGAATAGGAAGTCCCATTACATTGTAAAATGATCCGTTTATTTTTTCAATACCAATATATCCAATCCATTCCTGTATGCCATAAGCACCGGCTTTATCGTATGGTTTATAGGTACTGATATAATAATTTATTTCTTCTGAAGTAAGTTTTCTGAAATACACATCAGATGAAGCATAAAACACAAATCTCTTTTTCTTTGAACTTAAACAAACGCCGGTATAAACCTGATGGCAATTCCCACTTATTTTTTCAAGCATTAAAACTGCATCATTAAAATCAATTGGTTTATTAATTACCTGGTTATTAAGCCACACAATTGTATCGGCAGTAATAATGATTTCGTCTTCTTTTAAATCATCATCAAAATACGACGCTTTATATTCTGCCAAATAAAGTGCAATTTGTTCGCGAGTTAAACCTTCCGGAAAATTCTCATCACCAAATGACTTTTTGACAACTGTAAAATCAATTCCAATTTCTTTCAACAGATGCTGTCTTCGAGGGGATTGGGAAGCAAGAATAATTTTATATTTATCAATATTGGGAATAAACATCAACTATAAGAGGTTCTGATTAATAATAAAATTGGCCACTAAAGCGTATAATATTCCAGCAAGCATAATCAATTTTGATAACCGGCTGGCTGAATGGTATTCGTTTTTTGTTTCAGCAATAATTAATTTATACAATAAAAGTATAAGCGGAATAATTAGAAAAACAATAAAGTAGATTAGTGTAATAAAATCTGTTAAAAACCGAAAGTATGCATATAGCAATGAGAATATTGCAAATAGTATGAACGAAACCACAATAACCTTCGTATTTAAAACACCTAATACTATTGGCATAGTTTGGCGTCCATATTCATTATCTCCTTCATAATCTTCAATATCCTTAATAATTTCCCTTATAAGTGTTAAAAGAAATGCATAAAAAGCAAATGATAAAACCCATACAATTATCAGGTTAAAATTGGCTCTCATCTGAATCAACACATATCCATAGGTTTTATTTAATAAAGGAATTTCAAATAATAGTACAATTAAAGGAACCAATCCTGTTAAGAAAGCAACGATAAGATTTCCTATTAAAAACTGTCGTTTATATGTAGTAGAATAAAACCATAATATTCCGGTAATAAGAATAAAAACAAGCGATAATATTGGAAACCCAATATAAAAAGACACATAAATACCCATCAATATGCCTAATGAGCTTAAAATACCATGAATGAGTATGGCGCTTCTGCGATTAATAATTTTACCCACAAGAACCGTTTGAGGTCGGTTTACTAAATCAGTTTTGGTATCGAAATAGTCATTAATTACATATCCTGCGGCAGTTATAAATACAGTTGACATGACTAAGAAAAGAAAGTTAATCTCGGAAAACTGAAGATCAAAGTCGTATACATTTAAAATAGGTTTAATAATACTCCAGCGCATCAGATACTGAGTTAATATAATGATTAACAAATTTTTGTATCGTATCAATCGCAGGAAGTTCATCATAATCTTTAGGTTTAGATATTTAATAGTTAAACCATTTACCTTGTAATTTTAACACTTGTTCAATTACATCGCGAACACACCCATTACCCCCGGAATAATTTGAAATATATTCAGCTATTGATTTAATTTCGACAACCGCATCGGCAGGGCAAGTAGCTAATCCGGCCATTTTCATTACTTCATAATCCGGAATATCATCTCCCATATATAGTATTTCTTCAGGTTTTAAACCATATTTGAAATAAAAATCTTCAAAATCTGATTTTTTATCTTTCGAATTCATATAGATATCAGTAATCTTAAGAAATTGAAAACGTTTTCGAACAGCCTCTGAATTTCCTCCTGAAATGATGCCGATAATAAAACCTTGTTTAATGGCATGATGAATAGCATATCCATCTTTCATATCTACTGATCGAACAAATTCACCACCTGGTTCGAGATAAATTTTACCATCGGTAAATACACCATCAACATCAAATACAAAGGCTTTAATCTGATTCAGTTTTTCTTTAAAATTTGCCATAAACTTTTTTACTTTTTGCGTTGTGATGAATAAATGCTATCGCTCACAAATCTATATATTTTTTCAAATTCAGGATATTCTGAAAGCAATTTAAGATGATTTTCCATTACTTTCTTATCATTACGCAAGGCCGGGCCTGTTTGAGCATTTTCGGGTTGCATATCTATTGCTTTATTGACAGTTTCTATTACCAAAGGTTTAAGCAAATCGAATGAGCTTTCAGAATTCTTCATTAATTGGGAACCAATGGTATACATGTGATTTACAAAGTTGCAAGAAAATACTGCCGCTAAATGAATCATTTTTCTTTTTTCAGAATTTATCTCAAATACATTCATTGTAATATGATGGGCAAGTTGAAATAACTTATTCTTTGTAATTTCATTATTTGCTTCAACCAGTATGGGAACTTCGCTTAAATCGACAGATCTTTTTTTAGTAAAGGTTTGCAAGGGGTAAAAAACTCCAAAATTTTTGCAATTCTTCAACACATCTAAAGAAATTCCACCAGCAGTATGTATTACAATTCCATTAGTTTTTTTGAGACTATTGGCGACTTCTTCAATTGCATCATCTTTTACCGAGATAATATATAGATCAGCATCTACAGGAACCTTGGTAAAATCATCTGAATAATCTGCATTAAGTTTTAAGGCAAGTTCTTTGCCAGAATTAATTGTTCTATTAAAAACAAACCTGATTCTATAATTTGATTTAAAAAGTGCTAATGCCAAATGAGTAGCAACATTTCCTGCTCCCAGAATCACGATACCATTATCGAAAGCATTGTTTTTACTCATACTGGATTTATTTAAGACCAGTAAATTTAATTGAAAAATAATTGCGATCAAAATCAAAAAAACACGAATAATCCGAAACAAGCATGGTTATCTCAAAAAACTTAAAAAGTCATTGCGAGTGATCCCGTCCCGAAAGCTTTCGGGATC
The DNA here is from genome assembly GCA_020049295.1 of Bacteroidota bacterium. GTDB lineage: Bacteria > Bacteroidota > Bacteroidia > Bacteroidales > UBA12077 > UBA12077. The sequence continues at coordinate 17,247 of JAIFLC010000018.1, read as the reverse complement.
GGAAGAACGAAGCAATCTATAAATATTCAGCAACTTAAGATTGCTTCACTTCGTTCGCAATGACCTAAAAAAATATTTTGAAAAAGGTGCTTGTTTTCTTAATAAAAAACCCCAGTCTGAAGGCTGGGGTAATTAATAAGAATGAATTATTGGACTTTAGTCCAATTTATATTTTACTAAAAACAATATTTATTTTCAGCTATTAATTTATTTGCAATTCTTCTTCGTGCATCTTTTGTATTTACACCTGGAAGTTTTGTATAAATTTCGATGCCTTTAATTAATTTATTGGTCATTTTTTCATCATCAATTGAATAAATGGCATCCATAGCATGTTTATAAATCAATAATGCTGACTCGAAGGTATAAACATCAAGCATATCGCGGTACAAACTCATACAATCAGGAGTTTGTATTGATTCCAATTTCTGAACACGCAACAATGTTGATTCAGCAACATAGGTATTCATTAATATATCGGCTAAACTATTCATTACCTCTTGTTCGTTAACTAAACCACGTTCAAACTTAATAACCGCAGCTTCCATTAACATAAGGCATATATTTTTGAAATTTTCTACAAAGAATGCTTTATCTTCAAAATATCCTTTTGGTGAATAATTATCCTTTAAATTATCTAAGCCAGCAATAATTTCTTTAGCTTTTTCGAATAATTTGATCTCACCTTTTTGTCCACGTTTAATAATCGTATCGGTAACAAGTAAACGGTTAATCTCGTTTGTACCTTCGAAAATACGATTAATACGAGAATCTCTGTACGATCTGTCAGCTGGCATTTCAGCCGAATATCCCATACCACCCATCACCTGAACACCTTCGTCAACAATATAATCCAATGCTTCAGATCCAAACACTTTCATTATGGCAGCTTCTGAACCATACTGACCAAATGCATCCATAATAGCTCTGCCATAATCGCAACCTTCCATTGCTTTGTACATATCAATAGCAATGTCAATATCCTTACTAACACGATAAACAGCAGATTCGGTTGTAAATGTTTTGATCGCCTGTTCAGCTAATTTATGTTTTATTGATCCAAAGTTCGATATTAATGTACCAAACTGTTTACGCTCATTTGAATAATTTACCGATTGAGAAATAGCACGTTTTGCAGCACCAAGAACGTTTCCACCTAATTTAATACGTCCCATGTGAAGAATATTTAATGCGATTCTGAATCCTTCACCACGCTTACCTAGCAAATTTTCAACAGGAACTTTTACGTCGTTATAGAAAATCTGACGGGTTGATGATCCTTTAATACCCATTTTCTTTTCTTCAGGATTCAAGGTAATTCCTTCCCATGCTCTTTCAACAATAAAGGCACTATAAACACGGTCGTTATCTATTTTTGCAAAAACAGTCTGAATATCAGCAAAACCACCATTGGTGATCCACATTTTTTGTCCGTTTAAAATATAATGTTTACCATCAGCTGACAAAACTGCTTTTGTTTTACCAGAGTTTGCATCCGATCCAGCTCCGGGTTCAGTCAAACAATACGCTCCGGTATATTCGCCAGTAGCCAGTTTGGTTAAATATTTCATTTTTTGTTCGTGCGTTCCATAGTAAGCAATTGGAAGCGAACCAATACCTGTATGTGCAGAATAAGCTACTGCAAAAGAATGACCAGCACCCATTTTTTCACTTGCAAGCATTGATGTTACAAATGATTGGCCAAAGCCTTGGTATTCTTCTTGGATAGAAACTCCTAATAATCCAAGTTCGCCCGCCTTTTTAACAATGCTCATCATTAATCCTTCTTCCTGATGATCGATTCTTTCGAGATTAGGAAAAACTTCCGTTTCAAGAAAGTCTTCACAGGTTTGAGCAATCATCTTTTGCTCTTCGTTAAACTCTTCAGGGATAAAAATTTCGTTTGCTTTGGTTTGTTTCAAAAGAAATTCGCCACCCTTAATGCTTAATTGTTTTTCCATTGTATAATTAGATTTTAGTTATAGTTCTAATGTTTGCTCAATTAATTCGGCAATATCATAATTTTTTATCTGATCTTCTTTGTTCTTGTACTTAAGCCCATCAGTCATCATCACCATGCAATATGGACAAGCAGTAACAATAATATCAGCTCCTGTTTCCAGCACATCTTCGGTACGTTCCATAAAAACTTCCTTATCCCCTTTTTCGGCTTCCTTAAACATTTGTCCGCCACCAGCACCACAGCATAAAGCCTGGCTTTTATTACGTTTCATTTCCTTTAGGGTTGATGGAATTGCTCCCAGCACTTCTCTTGGTGCATTGTATTCACCATTTGCTCTTCCCAGGTAGCATGGATCGTGATAGGTTAATGTTTTATCTTTTAATAGATTACTGTCGATTTTGAGTTTACCTTCAGCAATCATTTTCTGTAAAAACTGAGTATGATGAATTACTTCAAAGTTTCCTCCAAAATCAGGATATTCGTTTTTAAATGTATTATAGACATGTGGATCACACGTAATAATCTTTTTCACCTCGTACATTTTTAAAATATCAATATTTGTAAGTGTTTGCATTTGGTAAAGCATCTCATTTCCAGCTCTGCGAGCTACATCACCGCTTGATGATTCTTCGGTACCTAAAACAGCATAATCCACTTTCAGGTGAGTGAGTATTTTAACAAATGCCCTGATTACCTTTTTATATCTGTCGTCGAAAGCTCCGGCACTACCAACCCAAAGTAGATATTCTGGTTTTTGACCTTTTGCAAAAACATCGGCCATAACAGGAACTTCGATTTTACGTTTTTCAGTCATACTATTTTGATTTAAAAACTTATTACCAATTTATTTTTCGTTTATATAAAGCTCATTAGCCCATAATAAACGGTCTTGTTGAGAAAATTGCCATGGAGCTCCATTATTTTCAATATTGCTGAAAATGGCATTTAATTCACCCGGAGCGGCTGCTTTTTCCATTACAAGATAGCGACGCATTTCGATGATCAATGAAACCTGATCAATATTAACGGGACATTCGTTGGTACAAGCATTACATGTTGTACAAGCCCAAAGTTCTTCTGCAGAGATGAAATCAAAAAGTGATTTATCATCAGTAAAATCCTTTCCTTTTTTATCAATATTTTTTCCAACAATTTCAAGTCTATCACGGGCATCCATCATAACTTTTCGTGGAGATAACTTTTTTCCTGTGATATTTGCAGGGCAAACTCTTGTACAACGTCCACACTCAGTACAGGAATAAGCATCCATAAGTCCTTTCCAAGTTAAATCTTTAACATCTTTAGCTCCAAAAGATAAAGCTGCCATATCTGTAGTTTCTTCAGGTTCAACTGGCTTCCCTAGCATACTTTTAATTTCTCTTGTTATCGATGGCATATTTGCAATCTTACCAGCTGGATCGAGTTTCGAGAAATATACGTTTGGAAATGATACAAATACATGGAAGTGTTTTGAGTAAGGTATATAGTTCAAAAATAACATTATACCCACAATATGTAACCACCAGCAAGCTCGATCAATAAAAACAAGCGAATCTGAAGGTAGATTTTGAATTAACGGAACAAAGAATGAACTTAAGAAGAATGAACCCACTTGCTCATAATGCCCATATTCCCTTGTTTGTAATATATAATCTGATGCATTCAAGAAGAAAACAGATGTCATTAAAACAACTTCGGTTATTAGAATGATATTAGCATCCAGTCTTGGCCATGATGTCATCTCTGGTTTCCAGAAACGTGGCAAACGAATTACATTTCTTCTGAAAAGAAATACTACACAGCCAATAATTACAAGTAATGCAAAGAATTCAGTTGCACTTATTATGATTGGATAAAATTTCCCCAGAAACGAAAATGCACGATGTGTTCCGGCAAGTCCATCAACCATCACTTCAATCATCTCGATATTTACCAAAATAAAACCTGCATAAACGAAGAGATGAAGAATCCCAGCAATGGGTAATCCAAGCATTTTTGATTGGAAAATAGCAACCTTAAAAACCAGCAACCATCTTTTAACTGGATTATCTTTTCGGTCAATATCTTTACCCAATTTAATGTTTCTGGTTATTTTTCTAACATTGTAGGTAAAGAGTCCAATAGCCGAAGCTAATAAAAGTGCAAAAACGATAGTACTAATCATTGATTTCCTTTTTTAATAGTAATAATCTTTTTGAATTTAAGTGCCAAAAATAAAAATTAATCCATATAAAACACAACTTCTTTGGACTTAATTCTGTGTATAGAATGAACAAAGACAAAAGATACTGTTAATAACCTTTTGTCTTTGAGTCATATATAGAAAAAAATAGGTATTACCTTTCTTTAACAGCTTGAATAAATGCTGGTAAAACTTTAGCTGCATCGCCTATAATACCATAATTTGCTGCCTCAAAAATTGGAGCATCTTTATCGGTATTAATAGCAACAATACATTTCGATGAGCTGATACCAGCAAGGTGTTGAATTGCACCTGAAATACCTACAGCGATATAAAGATTAGGGGCTACAATTTTACCAGTTTGACCAGTATGTTCCTCATGAGGTCTCCAACCTTCGTCAGATACAGGACGAGAACAAGCTGTTGCTGCACCAAGAACTTTTGCGAGTTCTTCAATAGGACCCCAGTTATCAGGTGATTTCATACCACGACCACCTGAAACAACTATTTCAGCATCGGTAAGAATTAATTTGCCTGTTTGTTTCTGAACATCTGTAACATTTGTTTTTATAGCATCCAATACTGGCTCAAAAGTTTCCATTGAAGCTGTTTTTGGATTTTCACTAAATTCGTAAGAATTCTGCGATAAAGTAATAATCTTAATATCTGACTTTATAACCACGTTTGCAAAAGCCTTGCCTGATAATGCTTTTTTATAGATTGTAAATGGCTCAACGCTTGTGGGCAATTTTGATACTGCTGATCCTAATCCTGCCTTAAGTCTTACTGATAATCTTGGGGCAAGAGCTTTACCTGTATTATTGTTTGCAATAATTACCACTTTAGCACCATGTTTTTCAGCAACCTGAGCTATAACTGAAGTATAAGCCTGATTATCCAGATTTTTAAGGTTATCATTGTTAACCTTAATAATTTTATCAGCCGAATAGGTAGCTAATTTTTTTAATTCATCTTCCTGTACATTTCCTATTGAAAGGGCTACAGTTTGGGTGTTTAACATTCCGGCAACTTTACTTGCATACGAAACCAATTCAAACGATTGTTTTTTGAATTTACCATCCCAGTTTTCTGTAAATACTAATACTGACATATTTCTAATTTATTAAATTCGAATTTTGGTTAATTAATTGATTGATTACTAAATTACTTTAGCCTCGTTTTGTAGAAGATTAACAAGTTCTTTTACGTTTTCAGAATCAATCATTTTACATGCTGGTTTTGGTTTTGGCAACTCAAAACTCACAATCTCTGTTAATGCATCAATTGCTTGAGGAGCAACAACAGCAAGAGGTTTAGTTTTTGCCATCATAATACCACGCATAGCTGCAATCATAGGCTCTTTTGCAATACCTTTTTGAACAACTAATAAAACAGGGATTTGTGATTTTACAACTTCCTTACCGCCATCAATCTCTCTTGTAATCTTTACTTCACCATTCGCAACTTCTAATGATGAAACCGCAGAAACTGAAGGAATATTTAAAAATTCTGCTACCATTCCGCCAACTGCAGAACCATTATAATCACTTGATTCAATACCATTAACAATGATGTCGTAAGGATTTGTTTTAACATATTCGGCAATCTGAGCAGCTACAAAATATGCATCTTTAGGTTCAGCATCAATACGAACAGCATCATCTGCACCAATTGCAAGTGCTTTGCGAATAGTAGGTTCTGCATCAGCTTTACCTACCGTAATTACTGTTACTTTTTGAATTCCATTGGCTGCATTCGCTTTAAGTTCTAAAGCACGGGTTAATGCAAGTTCATCCCATGGGTTTATAATCCATTGTACTCCGGCAGTATCAAAAGCTTTATTGTCATTTACAAATTTCGCTTTTGTAGTAGTGTCCGGAACATTGCTTAAGCAAATCAAAATTCTCATTTACTCTTTATTTAAGTTAATAATTAAATTATTCTTTTTTTAATGATTCTAAAATTTATAATCGTTTTTGATATTACATTAATCTGTTTTTATAGATTTTAATACAAATATTAAAATATATCTAAAAGCGATTCGAAAAAAACTAGAATCGATATGGTTGGCAAATATAAAAATAAGTGCTAAACAAAACAAATATCTTCGAAATATCAATATTTTAGGCAAATCAATGATGAACAAAAGCGTCAATAATCAAATTAAACTGTTCATTTCAGGTTTAAAACAAATCTTCCTCATTCTATTAACGATGCCATCAAATTACTAAATTTGGATTTTAAAATTCCGAATATGAATACAAGAAATCTCCTTCGTTCTTTAGGCCCAGGTTTGCTATGGGCTGGAGCAGCCATCGGTGTATCACACCTTGTTCAATCAACACGTGCTGGAGCAATTTATGGATTTCAATTAGTACTAATCATACTATTAGTCAATCTTTTCAAATATCCTTTTTTTGAATTTGGGCCCCGGTATGCGGTAGCCACTGGTGAGAGTTTACTCGATGGATATAAACGACTTGGCAAATGGGCTTTAATTGTTTATATTTTATTAACTCTAGCAACCATGTTTACTCTGCAAGCAGCAATTACAGTAGTAACTGCAGGGATTTTTTCTTTTGTTTTTAGTGATATTATGTCAACATTCAATTGGGCACTAACTATATTAGCTATTGGTTCAGCTATTGTTGCAATTGGCAAGTATTCTTTGTTAGATAAACTGATGAAGTTTATCGTTATACTTTTGGCTACATCAACAATAATTGCTGTCTGCTTTGCCGCCTCTAAAGGATTTCACCCAAATCCAGAATTTACCAAGGAGTTTAATTGGAAATTTACAGATATCGCACTACTTATTGCAATTGCAGGATGGATGCCATCTGCTATAGATATTTCCGTATGGCATTCGTTTTGGTCACTTGCAAAAAGTAAGGAAGGAAAACATGTACCAACTATTAAGGAGTCTCTTTTTGATTTTAATATAGGTTACATCGGAACTGCAGTTCTTTCAATTGGATTTGTTGCATTAGGGGCACTTGTAATGTACGGAACTGGTGAAACATTCTCTGAAAATGGAACTGTTTTTTCTGGCCAGCTAATTAATCTTTTTACATCCACAATGGGTAATTGGGCATACTTTTTAATTGCAATTGCAGCATTAACTACCATGTCGAGTACTGCTCTAACATGCCTCGATGCTTATCCGAGAGTTATGAAACCTGCTACCGAATTAGTTTTTCCAAAACTTAAAAGGACCGATTCTGAAAAATGGAATTGGCTTTCTTGGTTATGGCTTGGTCTATTATTATCAGGGACGCTTATAATCATTGCTTTCTTTTTAAAAGGAATGAGTTTCTTAGTTGATTTGGCAACGACCTTATCCTTTCTTACTGCTCCTGTTTTAGGATATATGAACTACAAAGTAATTACAGGAGAGAATGTTCCTAAAGAACATCAGCCAAAGTTATGGCTACGGATTTTATCCTGGGTAGGATTAATCGTATTAACCGGATTTTGTATTTATTATGTAATCTGGAAATTATTTCTCGTCTAGAATTATAAGAGTAAGCCCTGCGAGAGTTTAAAACCCTCACAGGGCTTACAATAAAAAAAGGGCGAATCTGTGATTCGCCCTTTTTAATTAAATTATATGTCTTAGGCTTGAGCTGTTGGTCCGCCAAAGTTCATAGGTATCATAGAACCTCCATCATCAGTTTTCTTAATTGGTCCATGTACACTTTCAAATTTGGAAATGTTGTCTTTTAAGGCATTCATAAATCGCTTTGCATGTTCTGGAGTTAAAATAATCCTTGATTTTACTTCCGCTTTAGGAACTCCAGGCATTACTCTAACAAAATCAAGAACAAATTCAGCACTTGAATGAGTTATTATCGCAAGGTTTGAATAAATACCTTGTGCAATATCTTCCTTTAAATCAATATTTATCTGACCTTTTGGCCTTTTATCGTCTTCCATGCTCTATATTTTCTAAACAAACTAATCACGTTTTTTTGATGATACCAGATTATCGTATTCTTCAAGAGAGCCTACAATAATCTTTTCATATTCACGAAGACCTGTACCTGCAGGTATTTTATGACCAACAATCACGTTTTCTTTCAAACCTTCAAGGTAATCAATCTTTCCATGAATAGCAGCTTCATTAAGAACTTTCGTAGTTTCCTGAAACGAAGCAGCCGACATAAAGCTCTTAGTTTGCAATGCAGCTCTAGTAATACCTTGTAACACCTGACTTGATGTTGCAGGAACGGCATCACGTGCTTCAACCAATTTAAGATCTTTACGTTTTAACATAGAGTTTTCGTCTCTGAGTTTACGTGAAGTAACAATCATACCCGCTTTGAATATCTGAGAGTCACCTGGTTCTACAATCACTTTTTTATCATAAATCCAGTCGTTTTCATCCATAAACTCCCATTTATCAACAACTTGTTTTTCAAGAAATTTAGTGTCTCCCTGGTCTTCGATTTCAACCTTACGCATCATCTGTCTTACAATAACTTCAAAATGCTTATCGTTGATTTTCACACCCTGCAAACGATATACTTCCTGAACCTCATCAACAATATATTCCTGAACTTTTGTAGGACCTTTAATTGCCAAAATATCAGAAGGAGTAGTAGCTCCATCAGATAATGAAATACCAGCTCTTACATAGTCGTTTTCCTGAACAAGAATTTGTTTTGATAGAGGAACGAGATATTTTTTAACCTCACCTGCTTTTGATGTAACGAGAATCTCTCTGTTACCACGTTTAATTTTTCCAAACGTAACTTCACCGTCAATTTCAGAAACAACTGCTGGATTTGATGGATTTCTCGCTTCAAAAAGCTCAGTAACCCTTGGTAAACCACCGGTGATATCACCCGATTTACCAATTGCACGAGGAATCTTAGCTAAAATCTCACCTGCTTTAACAGTTTGTCCATCTTCGATGTTCATATGAGCACCAACAGGCAAGTTATAAATTTTTATCTCTTCTCCATTCTTATTTAATAATCGTAATCCAGGATTCTTTTTCTTATCACGAGATTCAATGATAACTTTTTCTCTGAAACCAGTTTGCTCGTCAGATTCTTCTTTAAATGTGATCCCTTCGATAACACTGTCAAACTCTAATTTCCCGGTAGCTTCAGATATAATAACTGCATTATATGGATCCCATTCACATATCAATGTATCCTTTTTAACTTCACTACCGTTCTTAATAAATAATTTCGAACCATATGGAATGGTATGAGTAGATAAAACAATACTTGTGTTTTTATCAACTATCCTCATCTCAGCCAATCGGCCAATTACAATATTTACTTTTACACCAGTTTCATCTACTTTCTCAACAGTACGTAATTCTTCAATCTCAGCTATACCATCATATTTTGCACGTATTGTAGAGTCTGCAGCAATATTAGATGCAGTACCCCCAACGTGGAAAGTACGTAATGTAAGCTGTGTACCAGGTTCACCTATTGACTGGGCTGCAATAACACCAACAGCCTCGCCTCTCTGAACCATTTTACCAGTGGATAGATTACGTCCATAACATTTTGCACAAACTCCGTTTTTAGATTCGCAAGTTAACACTGAACGAATCTCAACTTGTTCGATTGGAGAATTTGTAATTTTATTAGCAATTTCCTCTGTTATTTCTTCTCCGTTTCCAATAACCAATTCTCCGGTTAATGGATGATAAACATTATGTACAGTAGTTCTACCAAGAATTCTTTCATATAAAGTTTCAACAATTTCCTCATTTTTCTTGATTGCTGTAGCAGTTAGTCCGCGTAATGTTCCACAATCTTCTTCATTAATAATAACATCTTGCGAAACGTCAACCAAACGTCGTGTTAAGTAACCAGCATCTGCTGTTTTTAACGCTGTATCAGCCAAACCTTTACGAGCACCGTGGGTGGAGATAAAATACTCAAGTACCGAAAGTCCTTCTTTAAAGTTAGAAAGAATTGGGTTTTCGATAATCTCAGAACCAGAGCTACCAGATTTTTGTGGTTTTGCCATAAGACCTCTCATACCAGAAAGCTGACGAATTTGTTCTTTAGAACCTCTAGCTCCAGAGTCCAACATCATATAAACTGAGTTGAATCCCTGATTATCTGTCGAGAGTTTCTTCATTAATGTTTGTGTAAGCTTAGCATTAATGTGTGTCCAAATATCAATAATCTGGTTATACCTTTCGTTATTGGTAATAAAACCCATATTATAGTTATTCAACACCTCATCAACCTGCTCATATCCATTAGCTACAAGTTCATCTTTTTCTTTTGGTATAATAACATCGTCAAGGTTAAATGAAAGTCCCCCTTTAAAAGCCATCATATATCCAAGATCTTTGATATCATCAAGGAACCTTGCTGTAGAATCAGTTCCGGTTTTCTTTAATACATTACTGATTATATCTCTTAATGATTTTTTTGTTAATAATTCATTGATATAACCAACTGCTTTAGGTACAAATTGATTAAATAAAACACGTCCTACTGAAGTTTCGATCATTCTACGTACAGGTTTTCCATCGACAATATCGTCAACTTTAACCTTAATAATTGCATGAAGAGCAACAGCACCTTCATTATACGCAATTATAACTTCCTGGGGTGAATAAAACTTTAATCCTTCACCTTTTGCTTTTGGACGTTGCTTTGTAATATAATACAAACCAAGAACCATGTCCTGCGAAGGAACAGTAATTGGGGCTCCATTAGCAGGATTAAGAATATTATGTGAAGCAAGCATCAACATCTGAGCTTCAAGCACAGCTGGATTACCTAGTGGTAAGTGCACCGCCATCTGGTCACCATCAAAGTCAGCATTAAATGCAGTACAAACCAATGGGTGTAATTGAATTGCTTTACCTTCTATTAATTTAGGTTGGAAAGCCTGAATACCTAAACGGTGCAATGTTGGAGCACGGTTTAACAAAACAGGATGTCCTTTAAGTACATTTTCTAATATATCCCAAACAACAGGATCTTTACGATCAACAATTTTCTTAGCAGATTTAACTGTTTTTACAATACCTCTTTCGATCAGTTTTCTGATAACAAATGGTTTGTAAAGTTCAGCAGCCATATCTTTTGGCAATCCGCATTCGTGTAATTTTAACTCAGGACCAACAACAATAACTGAACGAGCTGAATAGTCAACACGTTTACCCAACAAATTCTGACGGAAACGACCTTGTTTACCCTTCAAACTATCACTTAATGATTTAAGGGCTCTGTTTGAATCAGTTTTAACAGCATTTGATTTTCTAGAGTTATCGAATAATGAGTCAACAGCTTCCTGTAACATACGTTTTTCATTACGTAGAATTACTTCTGGAGCTTTTATTTCGATTAGTCTTTTCAGACGATTATTTCGTATAATAACTCTTCGGTATAAATCATTCAAATCAGAAGTAGCAAAACGTCCACCATCTAAAGGAACTAATGGTCTTAATTCTGGTGGAATAACAGGAACAACTTTAACAACCATCCATTCAGGACGGTTAATTCCTTTTGAGGCACGAAATGCTTCCACAACGTTTAATCGCTTCAATGCTTCATTTTTACGTTGCTGAGAAGTTTCTGTATTTGCTTTATGTCTTAACGAATAAGATAATTCATCAAGTTCAATACGTGCTAATAACTTATAAAGAGCTTCAGCACCCATATCAGCAATGAACTTATTTGGATCAGAATCATCAAGATATTGATTTTCTTTTGGTAATGATTCAAGGATATCAAGGTATTCTTCTTCCGTTAAGAAATCCAGATAATTTACTCCATCAGCTGCTTTAATCCCAGGATTAATAACAACATACCTTTCGTAATAAATAATTGAATCGAGTTTTTTGGTAGGCAATCCTAACAGGTATCCAATCTTGTTAGGTAATGATTTAAAATACCAAATATGTGCTACTGGAACCACTAATGATATGTGTCCCATTCTTTCGCGACGTACCTTTTTCTCGGTAACTTCAACACCACAACGGTCACAAACAATACCTTTATACCTAATTCGCTTATATTTACCACAATGGCATTCATAGTCTTTTACCGGACCAAAAATTCTTTCGCAGAAAAGTCCATCGCGCTCAGGTTTGTATGTTCTGTAGTTTATTGTCTCTGGTTTTAAAACTTCTCCACTAGAACGTTCGAGAACTTCCTCGGGTGAAGCCAAACCAATAGAGATTTTTGTAAAATTTGTCTTTACCTTATTATCTCTTCTGAATGACATATCTTAAATATTAAAAATAGTAAATAATAAAAACAGTAAAGAATGCTGATTTAACAGCATTCAATAGATTTAGTCAAGGTTTACACTTAAACCTAATCCTCTAAGTTCATGTAACAATACATTTAACGACTCGGGGATACCTGCCAGTGGCATTGGTTCACCTTTAACAATAGCTTCATATGCACGAGCTCTACCGTTAACATCGTCAGATTTTACTGTTAGAATCTCCTGAAGAATATTTGATGCACCAAATGCTTCAAGTGCCCATACCTCCATTTCACCAAAACGCTGACCACCAAACTGAGCTTTACCTCCTAGTGGTTGTTGGGTAATTAATGAGTATGGTCCAATTGAACGGGCATGCATCTTATCTTCAACCATGTGACCTAGTTTCAACATATAAATTAATCCTACAGTTGCAGGTTGATCAAAACGATCTCCCGTACCACCATCGTATAAATATGTTTTTCCATATGCTGGTAATCCAGCTTTGGTCGTATATTCGGTAATCTGTTCAAGTGTTGCACCATCAAAAATTGGTGTTGCAAACTTAAGTCCCAGTTTCTTACCAGCCCAAGCCAATACTGACTCATAAATCTGGCCAAGGTTCATACGCGAAGGCACTCCAAGTGGGTTAAGCACTATATCAACAGGTGTTCCGTCTTCCAGGAATGGCATATCTTCAACACGAACAATTTTTGCAACAATACCTTTATTTCCATGTCGACCAGCCATCTTATCTCCAACAGTAACTTTTCTTTTCTTGGCAATATATACTTTTGCCATCTGAATAATACCAGTTGGAAGCTCGTCTCCTATAGTAATATTGTATTTCTTACGTTTTAACTGAGCATCAAGTGTCTTATACTTAACAATGTAGTTGTGAATAAGGCTTCTGATTGTATCATTTTTTTCTTTATCAGTTGTCCATTTATACGGATTTACATTCATAAAATCGATTTCCTGTAAAATCTTCGTAGTAAATTTCACACCTTTTGCAACCACATCAGCATTATAATAATCTTTAACACCTTGCGAGGTTTTACCGTTAACTAATACAAATAACTTATCAATTAGCTTATTGCTTAATTGTTCAACTTTTAGACTAAACTCTTTTTCAACGGTATCAAGTTCGTTTTTATCTGTATTTTTAACTTTCTTATCCTTAATTGCACGTGAGAATAATTTCTTATCTATAACAACACCGGTTAATGATGGAGATGCTTTTAATGATGCATCTTTAACATCACCAGCTTTGTCACCAAAGATAGCTCTAAGGAGTTTTTCTTCAGGAGATGGATCTGATTCTCCTTTTGGAGTAATCTTACCTATTAGAATATCGCCTGGTTTAACATGAGCACCAATTCTAATTAATCCATTTTCATCAAGGTCCTTTGTAGCTTCTTCGCTAACATTTGGTATATCAGCAGTTAATTCTTCAAGACCACGTTTGGTATCACGAACTTCAAGAGTATATTCATCAATATGAATTGATGTAAATACATCATTTTTTACAACATTTTCAGAGATAACGATAGCATCCTCAAAGTTATAACCTTTCCAAGGCATAAATGCAACCTTCAGGTTTCGTCCAAGAGCAAGTTCTCCTTTCTCAGTTCCATATCCATCAGTAAGTACCTGACCATTAGTTACCTTTTGTCCTTTACGTACAATAGGTTTAAGGTTTATGCAGGTATTTTGATTTGTCTTTGAAAACTTTGGCAATTTATATCTTATAGTATCATCATCAAAACTAATAAATCGCTCTTCTTCAGTACGTTCATAACGAATAATTATTTCTTCAGCATCAACGTACTCAACTATACCTTCACCTTCAGCAACAATCTGAATTCGGGCATCGCTAATAACATGTTCTTCTAAACCAGTACCAACAATTGGAGCCTCAGGTACTAATAAAGGCACTGCCTGGCGCATCATGTTTGATCCCATAAGAGCACGGTTTGCATCATCATGTTCCAAAAATGGAATAAGCGATGCAGCAATTGAAGCAATTTGGTTTGGAGCAACATCCATTAAATTCACTTCTTCAGGAGTTGCTAGTGGATAATCAGCGTCTAGTCTTGTTTTTATCCTTGGATTGATAAAATTACCTTCATCGCTAATCTTTGCATTTGCTTGGGCAATTATTAATCCTTCTTCCTCTTCTGCACTCAGGAATATTATACCTTCATTCTTCAAATTTACCGTACCTTCAACAACTTTTCGGTATGGGGTTTCGATAAAACCAAGATCATTGATTTTTGCATAAACGCAAAGTGAAGAAATAAGACCAATATTAGGACCTTCAGGAGTTTCAATCGGACATAAACGACCATAGTGGGTATAATGAACGTCACGAACTTCAAAACCAGCTCTTTCTCTAGACAAACCGCCAGGACCTAATGCCGACATACGACGTTTATGAGTCATCTCACCCAATGGGTTTGTTTGATCCATAAACTGTGATAACTGGTTTGTTCCAAAAAATGAATTTATAACAGATGATAAAGTTTTAGAATTAATCAGATCGATTGGAGTAAATACCTCGTTATCTCGTACATTCATACGTTCACGAATTGTTCTTGCCATGCGGGCTAAACCAACTCCAAACTGATTTGATAATTGTTCGCCCACTGTTCTAACCCTACGATTACTTAAGTGGTCAATATCATCTACATCTGTTTTCGAATTAATTAATTCAATTAAATATTTAATAATTTGGATGATATCAGCATTTGTCAAAACCTTTGTATCTACAGGGGTTTCAAGACCAAGTTTTTTATTCAGTCTATAACGGCCAACATCTCCAAGATCATAACGTTTATCGGAGAAAAATAATTTATCAATTACATCACGAGCTGTAGCTTCATCAGGTGGTTCAGCATTACGCAACTGACGATAGATATGCAAAACAGCTTCTTTTTCTGAGTTACATGGATCTTTTTGAAGTGTATTATAAATAATTGCATAATCAGCGATATTCTGACCTTCCTTGTGAACCAAAACTGTTTTTGTTCCAGAATCAACAATCTGATCTATATGCTCATTTTCAATTACGGTTTCGCGATCGATAATTACTTCATTACGTTCGATAGTAACCACTTCACCAGTATCTTCGTCAACAAAATCTTCAACCCATGATTTTAAAACACGTGCAGCAAGCTTTTGTCCAACATATTTTTTTAATCCTGATTTTGACACCTTAACTTCATCAGCAAGGTTAAAAATCTCAAGGATTTCCTTATCACTTTCGTAACCAATAGCTCTTAAAAGAGTGGTTACAGGTAATTTCTTTTTACGATCGATATATGCATACATCACGTTGTTGATGTCAGTAGCAAATTCGATCCATGATCCTCGGAAGGGAATTATACGTGCTGAATATAATTTTGTACCATTGGCATGCAAGCTTTGTCCAAAGAAAACCCCTGGAGATCTGTGCAATTGCGATACAATTACTCTTTCAGCACCATTAATAACAAATGTACCTCTTTCGGTCATATAAGGAACTGTTCCAAGATATACATCCTGAATTACTGTATCAAAATCCTCATGTTCAGGATCTGTACAATATAACTTAAGCTTCGCTTTTAATGGAATGCTAAATGTTAAACCTCTTTCAATACATTCCTCTATAGAGTATCTTGGAGGATCAATATAATAATCTAAGAATTCCAGTACAAAGTTATTTCTGGTATCTGTAATTGGAAAGTTATCGCTAAAAACCTGATATAAACCTTCTTTCTTTCTATCTTCAGGTGTTGAATTAAGCTGAAAAAATTCTCTGAATGATTTTAATTGCACTTCAAGAAAATCTGGATATTTCAGCTGATTTTTAGTTGATGCGAAACTAATTCGTTTGTTGGTAATTTTTGAAGACATTTACGTAATGAATTAATTGAACTCAAACAAAAATGATAATAAAAAGGCTTAGAATCCTAAATAAAGGACCCTAAACCCTGAAAATTAGTATGTTAGGTTTACCCTATTTAAGTTCAACTTCTGCTCCTGCTTCTTCTAATTGTTGTTTTAATGTTTCAGCTTCTTGTTTTGATACACCTTCTTTAACAGCTTTAGGTGCAGCGTCAACTAATTCTTTAGCTTCTTTCAAACCTAAACCAGTTAATTCTTTAACTAATTTAACGATTTGTAATTTAGCACCACCAGCAGCTTTTAGGACAACATCAAAACTTGTTTTTTCTGCTGCTGCGGCTGGGCCAGCAGCAGGACCAGCAACTGCAACAGCTGCTGCTGCAGGTTCGATACCATACTCATCTTTTAAAATGTTTGCTAACTCATTTACATCTTTTACAGTTAAGTTCACTAACTGTTCTGCAAGCGCTTTTAAATCTGCCATTTTTCTCTATTTTTAAAATTAATTATACTTTTTATTCTTTTCTATCTGATAGTGTTTCCATAACACCAGCCAGGATATTATTTCCTGATTTAAGTTGTGAAATTACAGTTTTCATTGGTGATTGCAACAATGCAATAAGATCACCCAGTAATTCTTCTTTAGATTTCACATTAACTAATACTTCAAGCTGATCATCACCAACATAAACTGATTCTTCAACATATGCCCCTTTTAAAATAGGTTTGGCATTTGCTTTTCTAAATTCTTGAATCAGTTTAGCAGGAGCATTACCAGTTTCAGTAAACATTATTGCAGTTGGACCTTCTAATACTTTATAAAGTTCTTCAACTTTATAATCAGTTTTCTCTAATGCTCTTTTCAGAAGTGTATTTTTTACGACCAACATTTTAATGTTGCTTTCGAAACACTTTCTGCGGAGCAAGCCTGTCATTTCTGCATTAAGTTCACTGGCATCAGCTAAATAAAAATGTGTTGCGTTATTTAATTGATCAACAAGGTTGTTTACAA
>JAIFLC010000107.1 GCA_020049295.1 Bacteroidota bacterium | reverse complement strand
AGGTTGGTATCAGCAATCATCTCTGCTTTTATAATTTTTTTATTTAAGTGTCTAAGAAAAATTGGCTCAAAATCTTGTACTTTCTTTTTATTCCATTTAACCAGCCATTTATCTCCTTTTCCAGGTTCCGAATTATTATATTCTGTTACTTTCTTATGAATATACTCACTTTCAGTTCTGAATTGACCCACAGCCATAGATTCATATGAAAATTCGACATTAAAACTCTTTTCCTGCTTCAGAAAATCCATATTACCAGAAACTAGAGCATTGTCCTGTGCATAAATGAATGCAAAGGATACAAAGGTTATTAAGCTTATTAAAACGATACATTTTTTTTTCATATACAATTTGTTTCTTTTTGATTTTTTATTTCAAATATAGTCGATTAAAAACTGCAAATAATGACTTTGTGGCAATAAATTAATTTCTTTTCACCTTTTAAATTAAAAATAAAATTAGCCCTATTTGTTTAACTAATTTTTATTATTTCTCTGCCAAATCGGCATAAAAAAAGTCAGAACAATAATGTTCTGACTTAATACAGTCGGGGTGATGTGACTCGAACACACGACCCCTTGCACCCCATGCAAGTACGCTAGCCAACTGCGCCACACCCCGAAATAGATTGCAAAAGTAAACATCAATTTGAATTATCCAAAATTTTAATTAAGATTAAATTTGGTATATTTATTGACTAAAGTAAAAGTAATATATTTAATTATGTAACTAATTAGTAATTATCAGAAATAAAATAAATTAAAATTATATGGGACTATTTAAGACAATCGAAAATCTTGATGAAAAAGGTTCACAAAAGATTGTGAACTCAGAAAGTGAAAAGGTAAAATGTTTAATTATTGGATCAGGTCCTGCTGGATACACAGCTGCAATTTATGCAGCAAGAGCAAACCTTAGTCCTGTTATGTATGAAGGATTAGAGCCTGGTGGTCAGTTAACTACAACGACCGAGGTTGAAAATTTTCCGGGTTATCCTGATGGAATTACTGGTCCGGCAATGATGGAAGATCTTAAAAAACAAGCTCAACGATTTGGAACAGATGTTCGGTTTGGTATTGCTACGGCCACTGATTTATCAAAGCGACCATTTAGAATTACCATTGATGAGAAAAAAATAATTGAAGCGGATTCTTTAATTATTGCTACAGGGGCAACTGCAAAATATTTGGGATTAGAGTCTGAGAAGAAATATATGGGTCAGGGAGTTTCCGCTTGTGCAACTTGTGATGGATTTTTCTACAAGGGAAAAGATGTTGCTGTTGTTGGTGGTGGAGATACAGCAGCAGAAGAAGCAACCTATCTTGCAGGTATATGCAATAAAGTATACTTGATTGTTCGTAAAGATTATTTAAGAGCTTCGAAAGTGATGCAGGAAAGAGTTTTAAATACTAAAAATATAGAAGTGCTTTTTGAGCATCAAACAAAAGAGATTGTTGGAGATATGAGTGGTGTAACAGGTGTCCTCTTGACAAACAAAAAAGGAGAAGAAGTTAAAAAGGATATTCATGGTTTCTTTGTGGCTATCGGACATAAACCAAACTCTGATATTTTTAAACCTTATATCGATACAGATGAGGTTGGATATATCATTACTGAAAGTCATACCACAAAAACCAAAGTTGATGGTGTATTTGCATGTGGTGATGTAATGGATCCTCATTATAGGCAAGCTGTAACTGCTGCAGGTTCTGGATGTAAGGCAGCAATTGATGCTGAACGATTTCTGGGTTCACATAAATAAAAAGAAAAGCCGGTTAAATTTTAACCGGCTTTTCTATGATATTATCTAAACTTAAACTTTAGCAATTGATTCGGCTTTATATTCGCCTGCAATAAGTTTTTTATGTACTGCTTTAAAAGCATTGATTGTATATTCAACATCTTCTAACGTGTGCATTGCTGTAGGAATTAATCTTAATAATAATTGCCCTTTAGGTATTACTGGATATACAACTATTGAACAGAATACATTATAATTTTCTCTTAAATCCATAGTAATGCCTGTACCTTCAGGAATACTACCCGATAAATACACTGGTGTAACTGGTGACTCTGTATTCCCAATATTAAATCCTGCTTCTCTTAAACCTTTTTGTAAAGCATAAACCACTTTCCAAAGATTATCTCTTAACTCTTTTTGAGTTTTTAGTAGTTCTAATCTTTTTAAAGAGCCTATTACCATAGGCATAGGTAAGGATTTAGCAAAGGTTTGAGATCTCATGTTATATCTAAAGAAATTTACAACTTCTTCAGTAGACGCTACAAATGCACCTATACCAGCCATTGCTTTTGCAAAAGTTGCGAAATAGATATCAATATCATTCTGTACACCAAAATGCTCGCCAATTCCAGCTCCTGTATTACCCATTGTTCCAAATCCATGAGCATCATCAACCAATAATCTAAATTCAAATTTTTTCTTAAGAGCTGCAATTTCTTTTATTTTTCCTAAGTCTCCAGCCATTCCGAAAACACCTTCAGTAATAACTAAAATACCTCCGCCTGTTTCTTGTACTAGTTTTGTTGCGAAACCTAACATTTTTTCACATTTTCCCATGTCATTATGGGCATATACGAAACTTTTTCCGCCTTTTGCTTTATGTAGGAAAATTCCATCCATTATACAAGCATGGGCTTCAGAATCGTAAACTATAACGTCTTTTCTTGTAACCAAGCTATCGATAATTGATACCATTCCCTGATATCCATAATTTAACAGAAAAGCATCTTCTTTGCCAACAAATTCGGCTAATTTGTTTTCAAGTTCTTCGTGTTTACTGGTTTGTCCAGACATCATACGTGCACCCATTGGGTATGCTAATCCATATTCGGCAGATGCTTCCTTATCCGCTTTTCTAACTTCGGGATGATTGGCTAAGCCGATATAATTATTTAAACTCCAGTTTAATACCTCTTTACCACGGAATTTCATTTTAGGACCAATTTCTCCTTCTAATTTAGGAAATGAAAAATAACCATGAGCCTCTTTCATGTGTTGTCCTATAGGTCCCATGCCTTCTTTTATCTTATTAAAAATATCCACGACTTTAAATTTTTTATGTTAAATAAATTATGGGCACAAAAGTACTCTTTTTTAAAAAATTAGCAAATGGATGAAAATAATTTAACTATTATAAACGTTTTGAGTAATTAAATTATAACATTATAAACAAAAGTTGTAAATTTGCAAAATATTTTTTAAAATGAAACGACTAATAACACTTTTAGCAATTATAGCTATTCTCAGTTCATGTAAATACGAAAAGCTTTTAAAAAGTAAGGATTACAAGCTTAAGTATCACAAAGCATTAGAGTATTATGCCAAGGAAGATTATACACGTGCATCTGGTTTATTTGAACAATTGAAACCAATTTTAAAAGGCTCAAGAGAAGCTGATACTGTTTTTTTCTATAGTGCCTATTGCAGTTTTCAGCAGAAAGATTATTTGCTGGGTGCACATTATTTTGATGAGTTTCGCAGAACATTTGGAAACAGTCCCTTTGCAGAAGAGGCTGAATATATGAGTGCATATTGTTTCTATAAACTTTCTCCTCGTCCAAACCTCGATCAGTCATATTCACACCAGGCAATTGCAAATATCGGATTATATCTATCGAAATATCCAAATAGTATTAGAAAAGATGATTGTTTGCGTATTATCGATGAATTAAGAAATAAACTGGTTGAAAAATCTTACATGAGTGCAAAGTTATATTATAATCTTAGTGATTATAACTCTGCAATAATTGCGTTAAATAATAGCTTGGAGCAATTTCCTGAAACAAAATATCGTGAAGAAATTATGTTTCTAATTTTAAAAGCGAGTTATTTGTATGCCGACAATAGTGTTGTCGAAAAAAGAATTGAGCGATTTCAGGCTACTGTTGATGAGTATTATACCTTTGTTGATGAGTTTCCTAAAAGTGAATTCAAAAATGAAGCCGATAAAATGTTTAAAGATTCACAAAATATTTTAAAAAAATAACGTTATTTAAATTCTAACAGAATGGATTATAAAAAAACAAAAGCTCCCGTTTCAACTGTTACTCGTAATCTTGTTGATTTAAACAAAGATACAGGTAATATTTACGAAACTGTTTCAATCGTTTCAAAAAGAGCAAATCAGATTAGTGCTGAATTAAAGGAAGAGTTGAATCGTAAATTAGAAGAATTTGCTTCTTATACCGATAACCTTGAAGAAGTTTTTGAAAACAGAGAACAAATTGAAATCTCAAGATTTTACGAAAGATTGCCAAAACCTACTTTAATGGCAATGCAGGAGTTTCTTGATGATCAAATTTATTACAGAAAACCTGAAGTTGAGGAAGCTGAATAGTGGTTTAAAAAGTAACCCATGAAGCTAAAAGGTAAACATATCTTATTAGGAATAACAGGAAGTATAGCGGCCTATAAAGCTGCTATTCTTGTTAGACTGCTTATTAAAGAAGGAGCAGAAGTAAAGGTTGTTATGACAACACTTGCCAAAGAGTTTATAACTCCTCTAACTATGGCTACCTTATCAAAAAACCCAATATTAGTGGATTTCTTTGATCCCGAGAATGGCCAATGGAATAGCCATGTTGATTTGGGAATGTGGGCTGATTTGTATTTAATTGCTCCAGCAACGGCCAATACCATGGGAAAAATGGCTAATGGAGTCGCTGATAATCTGCTAATCACTTCTTATTTATCAGCAAAATGCCCAGTAATGATTGCTCCTGCAATGGATCTTGATATGTATCAGCATAAGGCCAATCTAAAAAATATTGAGATTCTGAAATCATACGGAAATATAATTATTGAACCTGCATCAGGTGAACTTGCAAGTGGTTTGAGCGGTAAGGGCAGAATGGAAGAACCCGAAGTGATTGTTGAAAAAGTTATTGAACTCTTTTCAGTAAAAAAAAAACTCGTAAATAAAACAATTCTTGTAACTGCTGGGCCAACTTACGAACCAATTGATCCGGTTAGGTTTATTGGAAACTTCAGTACTGGCAAAATGGGCTTTGCTATTGCCGAGAAACTTGCCGACCAAGGTGCAAGTGTAATTCTCGTGACAGGTCCAACACATCTTACAACTCAAAATAACTCAATTAAAAGAATTGATGTACAAACTGCTGATGAAATGTTCAGCTATTCAGTTAAACATTTTAAATCCTGTGATGCTGCAATTATGGCCGCTGCAGTAGCTGATTTTAAACCGATAAAAAAATCAGCAGAAAAAATAAAAAGGGGGAAAGATGATTTTCAAATTAATCTCGTTCCAAACAAAGATATTGCTGCAGAATTGGGCAAACTAAAAACAAAAAAACAAGTGCTGGTTGGGTTTGCTCTTGAAACAAATGATGAGTTTAAAAATGCAATAAAAAAAATCAATACTAAAAACCTTGATTTTATCGTTTTAAACTCATTAAAGGACAAAGGTGCCGGTTTTGGTTACGATACAAATAAAATAACAATTATTGATTCGAGTGAAAAACATGTGAATTTTAATTTGAAATCGAAAAGTGATGCGGCTACTGATATTGTTAATATGTTGGCTGATTCATTTTTGAAAAAGAAAATTTAATTAAAACGCGATGAAAAAGCGATTGTATTTGTTAATTATTGTTCAGTTCCTTGGTTTTATTGCTATGGGACAGGAACTTCGATGTAATATTCAGGTTGTATCATCGCAAATACAAGGTACAAACAAACAGGTTTTCCAGACCTTGCAGAATGAGTTGTACGAGTTTATGAATAATCGTGCCTGGACAAATCATGTTTATCGAAACGAAGAACGAATTGACTGTAATATAATGATTAATCTTACAGATCACTCAGGTGATGAGTTTAGAGGAAGTATTCAGATTCAATCTCGTCGACCAGTGCATAATACATCCTACAATTCAACTATTTTAAATTATAAAGATGATGACATCAAATTTAACTATGTTGAATTTGAACCGCTTGAATTTAGTTTAACAGAGTTCCGATCAAATCTTACTTCTATTCTGGCATATTATGCATATATTATCATTGGACTCGATTATGACACTTTCTCTCCACTTGGAGGAAGCGAATTTTTTCAAAAAGCCGAGCAGATAGTAAATATTGCGCAAAATACTCCAGAAAAAGGATGGAAAGCATTTGAAAGTAGAAAAAACAGATATTGGCTTGTCGAAAATATTTTAAATGATCAGTATAAGGGCGTTCGTGAGTTTATGTATAAATATCATAGACTTGGATTAGATGCTATGAGTACGAAAGAAGCTGCAGGACGTGCGGAAATAGCTGAAAGTCTCGAGTTACTTCAAAAAGTTTATCGCCAAAAACCTGATCCTTTTTTATTTTATTTTGATTTAGTTATGATTGCAAAATCAGAAGAATTAGCCAATGTTTTTTCAGAATCATTTATGGCCGAAGCCGACAGAGTTTATAATATTCTTATTGAAATAGATCCTACCCGTACCGACAGGTACAAGAAAATAAAAGAAAATTAGTGTTGTAGATTACGTGTTAATTACTATCCGTTTAGAATGAATGATTTTTATCATTTTTTATCTATGTTTGTAGTTAAGAAAAAAGATCCTTATAAATGCTTCAATCTCTGTATATCCAAAATTATGCACTAATCAATGAGTTAGAAATTGATTTGAAAAATGGATTAAATATTATTACAGGAGAAACGGGTGCCGGAAAATCTATCCTTCTCGGTGCTTTATCTTTAATTCTTGGACAGAGAGCAGATACTACCGTTTTAAAGGACAAATCAAAAAAGTGTTTTGTTGAAGCAAAGTTTTTAATTAATAAATTCGAAACAAAAGAGTTTTTTAGAATTAACGAGCTTGATTATGAAGATATAACCATTATTCGTCGTGAAATTACAGATACCGGCAAATCAAGAGCATTTATTAATGATACTCCTGTAAATATTAGTGTTCTGAAAGACCTTGGCAGCTATCTTGTAGATATTCATTCGCAACACGAAACACTGCTTTTGGGTGATAATCATTTTCAGCTGAATTTGATCGATTCTTATGTAAATCATAAAGATGTACTTGATGATTATTATAAAAGTTTTGTGGAGTACAAAAAGTTAAGTGATGAATATCAGCAGCTTATTTTAAATTCTGAAAAAGCAAAAGCTGATTTTGATTATTATAGTTTTCAGTATAATCAACTCGAATCGGCAAAATTGAAACAAGGTGAACAGGATGAATTGGAAGAAGAACTTGAAAAACTATCACATATAGAAGAAATAAAATTAAATCTGACCAATTCCTCTCAATTATTGACTGGTGAAAATATTGATATATTAAGTAATTTAAAACAAGTAAAAAGTTCAATTCAAAATATTTCAAAGTTTCTTGGTGAGAAAGAAAATATTTTTGCCCGCATAGAATCTACATATATTGAGTTAAATGATATTGCATCCGAAATTGAAAACCTTAACATTACGCTTGATCACAATCCGGAAAGACTGGAAAGTATAAAATCACGATTAGATCAAATTTATTCGCTTCAACAAAAACATAAATGCAAATCTGTTGATGAACTATTAATTATTGAAAATGATTTACAGGATAAGATTAATTCCATTTCGTCGATTGATTTTCGTATCGAACTTATTAAAAAGCAACTTGATAATTTATCTGAGTTATTAAATGCTAAAGCAGCTGAGATTTCGCTAAACAGAAAAAAATCAGTACCATCGGTCGAGAAAAAGATTGTTGAAATGCTTCAGCAACTTGGAATACCAAATGCACAATTTATAGTAGATCAGATTCCAACTGAAGAGTTTCTCTCAAATGGTAAAGAGATTATCCGATTTATGTTTTCGGCAAATAAAAATGTTAAGCCTGAAGAATTATCAAAGATCGCTTCCGGTGGAGAAATGTCAAGGTTAATGCTTAGCTTAAAATCATTAATGGCAGAATCATCGACATTACCAACCATAATTTTTGATGAAATTGATTCCGGAACATCTGGTGAGATTGCTGATAAAATGGGTATTATTGTCAAAAAAATGGCAAAAAATATGCAGGTTATCCATATAACTCATCTGCCCCAAATTGCAAGTAAAGGAGATTTTCATTTTTTAGTGTACAAGAGAGATAATGAGGAAACTACCAATACCTATATTAAATTATTAAATAAAGAAGAACGAATTAACGAAATAGCCAAGATGTTAAGTGGAGAATCGCTTACAAATGCAGCAATACAGAACGCCAAAGTTTTACTCGGCGAAGCATAATTAAAATTGAACTTTATTGCCAGTTAATTGTATTCTATTACGTAAAAACCTAATTAAACAAATATGACTCATAATTTATTAAAAGGGAAAAAAGGATTGATATTTGGAGCCCTAAATGATCAATCTATTGCCTGGAAAGTGGCCGAAAAAGCTTTTGAAGAAGGGGCAGAAATTGTTTTAACAAATGCTCCTTTTGCTATGCGATTGGGTAATGTTGATGAGCTTGCCAAAAAGTGCAATACTGTAGTTATTCCTGCTGATGCAACGAAAGTTGATGATATTGAAAATCTTATTGTGAAAACAATGGAGATATTTGGTGGTAAATTCGACTTTATTTTGCATTCAATTGGTATGTCGCCAAATGTTAGAAAAGGGATTACATATGATAATTTAAACTATGAATACTTTTTAAAAACACTTGATGTATCAGCATTGTCGTTTCATAAAATGTTACAGATTTCGAGAAAACACGATGCCCTAAACGAATGGGGATCAGTTGTTGCATTATCATATGTTGCAGCTCAACGAACATTATATGGTTATAATGATATGGGTGATGCAAAGGCGCTATTAGAATCAATTGCTAGAAGCTTTGGATATATTTACGGACGTGAAAGGAAAATCCGCATTAATACAATTTCACAGTCGCCAACTGCTACTACTGCAGGGCAAGGAATAATGGGATTTGATGGCCTGGTCGATTTCTCTAACCGGGTTTCTCCTTTAGGAAATGCCGATGCCGAAGAGTGCGCTAACTTTTGTGTTACAATGTTCTCCGACTTTACCAGAAAAATTACTATGCAAAACATATTCCACGATGGAGGTTTCTCTAGCATGGGTATGAGTAAAAGTGCTATGGATGTTTATAATAAAAATCTGGATGAGTGCTGCGAATTCAGAGACAAAGATCAAAATGAATTCAAAGATATTACGTATAAGATTAAATAATAATAGTGTATTATTTATACTAGGAAAGTCAGGTATTATACCTGACTCTCTTTATTAAAACAAAAAATTCATACCTATATATAAACCACTGGAACCATCTCTTTTATCGGCAGCAAAACCATAATCGATTGCCACAATAAAGTTTTCGTTCAACGCAAAATGAAGTCCAGCTCCGTAGCTTATATGAATCTTGTCATTTTCAGCATCAAAATAATTGGATAAATCTACTTCTGATGGAATATTGCTTTTATCAATTTCAATATCTTTTACAACTTGTCCAAAATCAGAGAAAGTGCTTAAAGCAACATATAGGTTTTGGTTTTTAATTACTGTTTTTAAAAATTTCCATCTGAATTCCAAATTTCCGAATATAACTCCATCGCCAACCAACCGATCACGCAATACACCTCTAATGGTTTTTGCTCCTCCTAATCCTTCAGCGACAATAGAGGGTGAAAATGAAATATTAATATATGGCTGCATATAAAAAGGTGTTTCACCAGCAATAGTTCCTTGGTATCCAAGTCGATATGCAAAAGAAAGTTTGCTTTTTATTATGGTGAAATATTGTCTGTGAGTTAAAGTAAGTTTGGTATAACTGTTTTCATAATTATCAAGAAATGATGGAGCAGTAACAACAATAACCTCAGACCATAAACCTTTCATTGGGTTTGCCTCATTATCACGCGAATCGTAAACAATTCCTGCTTTAAAATAATTTATTTTGCCACCATCTGCTTCTTTTTCAGGGATAAGCCCCCATTCAACATATTCGTCGTATAATCCGGGAACAGAATCAATCTGAGGTAACCAATCTGATTCCTCTTCACCGTCATTTAAGGCATCAATATCCACTGAATTCATTTTATGATTAAAGTGAGCAAATCCTGCAACCCATTTTAGATTTTCGCTGAATAATTGTCCCGAGAAATCGGCTGTAAATCGGATTAACTCACGCTCCATTCGATAATACATTCTTGATTTATACAGTGAGTTTGATTTTGAATCATCTTCAAATACAGGATCATATACCGATAGATATCCATTAAATCCGTAAAAATCTAAGGCTTGTTCAGTGAAATAACTGAAATCAGATGTTATGCGAATCGGTTTTTTTGGAAAAAGATGCTCCGAGTCGAAAGTAATCTGGTTTATACCGCTTCCTTTGGTAGTTCGAGATATTTCTAAA
>JAIFLC010000014.1 GCA_020049295.1 Bacteroidota bacterium | reverse complement strand
ATGGTAAGTGGAGTAAACCAGAACTTGCATCCTTTTCAAAAGTTGGGTTTGATGATGATTGCCCATTTGTTTCTCCTGATGGGAGTAAGATCTTTTTTGTTTCTCGAAGACCTTTAAAAAAAGGTGGTGAAAATACTTTAAAAGAGAATATTTGGTATGCTACAAGGGACGGGAATGGCTGGTCAGAGCCAAAGCCAATTGATGCTGTTAATTCGCTTGATCTGCATTGGCAGATTTCAACTGATAAAAAAGGAAATCTGTATTTTGGTGCCCAAGACCCTGAAGGGAAGAAATTTGGTGAGATATTCTGCTCCAAGTATGAGAATGGTAAGTATAGTAAACCTGAAAAGTTAAGCAATAAAATAAATTCTAACAATTCTGATGGTTCACCCTATATTTCACCCAATGGCGACTATTTGCTATTTGCTCGTGCGTCAAATCAAGGTCAACAAATGGGAGTTTTTATTAGTTTCCTTAAAAGTGATGGTAATTGGACAGTAGCAAAATCAATTACTGTAAAGGCCAATGTTAACCAAGCGAGTAATTGTCCAAATGTTACTCCTGATGGAAAATACTTTTTTTATGTCTCATGGAATGCTGGTCAGGCTGCTTCCTATTGGGTTAAGGCTGATTTTATTGAACAAATGAGATCAAATAATACCACTCCTGCTCAAGATATTTTAGAAGCAGCAAAAACCGGAAACCTTGATCAAATAAAAGAACTTGTTGAACAAAACAATGATCTTGTTAAAGTAAAAGATGCAAATGGTACCACACCTTTGCACTTAGCTTGTTCAGGAAAATATCTGGAGGTTCAAAAATACTTAATCGAAAAGGGAGCCGATGTGAATGCCCAGGAAAGCGATTTGAGCACTCCGCTTCACTATGCTGCTGTTCGTAATCATATAGAAGGAGCATCGCTTTTCTTGCCTCTCAATATGGAATAAAAGATATTGTATCTGTTTTGGCAAAAAGTGGAGCAAATCTTGAAATTAAAGACGATTACGGAAGAACTCCTCTTGTTCTTGGATCAAGGGAACGTGGAGGGCCCGAAGTAATTAAGATTTTGCTCGATGCCGGAGCTGATATAAACTCAGTTGACAATTCTGGCGATAATGCAATCATTCTCGCAGCGTGGAGAGGTAATAGACCTGTTGTTGAAATATTGCTCGATTATAAAGCAACTCTTCCAACTCAGAAAGATGTAATGATAGATCTTTTAGCTTCAGCAGTTCAGAAGGGAATGGTACGGTTATTTCATGTAATCGCAGAAAGCGGATTTGATCTCAAATTAGTTCCGACTCTTTTAAACGATGCTGCAAGTGGCGGTTCCAAGGAGATTGTTTCAGCCCTTATTGATAAAGGATTTAACATAAACGAAAAGGATTTGAATGGATGGGCTCCATTGCACTATGCCACGTTCAATGGCAGACTTGAAGCTCTTTCGATACTCATTGAAAAAGGAGCTGATGTAAATAGCCGAAACATAATTGGACAATCTGCATTTAATATTGCTGATGAAAAGGGATTCGAAGCCATAAAACAATTACTGTTAAAAAATAAAGCAGATCAAAGCCCAATAAAATTCCCGGTATTGCGTGGCGATTACCTTGGTCAGACACCTCCAGGTAAAACCCCCGTGGTTTTTGCTCAGGGAATCATTTCTTCAATATGGGGATTACATAGTACTGCCATTTTTTCACCCGATGGTAACGAAGTTTACTGGAAGCCAATGATTTTAAAACCCGATGCAGCGTATTCTACTGGTGGTCCTTTTATGATGAAAAGAGTTAACGGCATTTGGACAGCACCCCAACAACCAGCTCCCTTTAATGCTGATATAAATGACGATGTTCCTTTCTTTTCTGTTGATGGTAAAAAATTATTTATTCTTTCAACCAGACCATTGCCGGGGGAACCCAGATCGAGAAAAGAAAACCTGTGGGTTATGGACAAGACAACTACAGGTTGGTCGGAGATGTATCCGTTTGACCCAACTATAAATGCACAGGAAAT
Organism: Bacteroidota bacterium; assembly: GCA_020049295.1. Taxonomy (GTDB): domain Bacteria; phylum Bacteroidota; class Bacteroidia; order Bacteroidales; family UBA12077; genus UBA12077. The sequence goes on along the minus strand of JAIFLC010000014.1, from coordinate 36,687 downwards.
GCACTGGCAGTTTTCAATTGATAGGACTGGAAATGTATATTTTGGTTCCAGCGCTGCAGGTGGAAAAGGAATGATGGATATTTTTTGTGCCCGGTTTGAAAATGGAAAATATAATACCCCTGTGAATCTTGGAGAACAGATAAATACCGAAAAAAATGAAATGACACCATTTATTGCGCCTGATGGCAGCTATCTTTTATTTCATAGTGATGATGATCTTTTTGTAAGTTTTCTCAAAAAGGATGGCTCGTGGGGTAAATCAATAAATATGGGATTATCAATTAACACTGAAGGTGGCGAATTATGTCCAGTTGTTACTCCGGATGGAAAGTATCTATTCTTCAACAGTACGAAAAATGGGGTACAAAGTGTTTATTGGGTTGATGCGGCAATTATTCAATCATTAAAACCAAAAGAATAATAACATAATCATTTTGAAAAAGTCAAAAATTCTTTTAGTATCGTTAATTGCTTCTCTTTTTGTTGTTTTTACTATTAGCTGTTCTGAAGATTCATCGTCAAAACCAGAAGTAAATTACAAAAAATTGAATGAGGCGTTTTCATCAGCACAGCAGATTGAAAGCATAACGAGTTTAGTGGTTTTTCATAATGATACTATTATAAAAGAAGCGTTTTATGGATCCGGCGGTGCTGATGTTCGACAAGGTGTTCGTTCCGTTACCAAAAGTGTTATGAGTATCTTAATTGGAATTGCAATAGACAAAGGATACCTTACCTCCATCGATCAAACTTTAGGCGAATTTATTGATACTTCAGTTTATACAATTACTCCCGAAAAATCTTCAATAAAAATTAGCCACCTCCTAAGCATGACCAGTGGTTTTGAATGGGATGAACTAACTTCTGTTTTAGGATACAATCAATGGGTCTTGGCTGATAACCAGGTGCAATATCTTTTAGATAAGCCTTTAACTTCAGAGCCGGGGCAATTATTTACCTATAATTCAGCGGGCACCCACTTGCTTTCATATATAATCACAAAAGAGTCAGGAATATCAACTTATGAGTTTTCGTTGCAATATCTGTTTAATCCAATTGATATCGAAGAAGTGGATTGGTATGTTGACAAGCAGGGATATTGTAATGGTGGTGCCGGATTAATTTTTACACCCCATGATATGATTAAAATTGGTCAATTAGTACTTAACCATGGTATTTATAAAGGAAAAACAATAGTTTCTTCAGATTATATTGATATCTCAACTCAAACCAAAATTTCTACCGGTAATACAATGAATTTTGCTTCCAGTTATGGATATTGCTGGTGGTTAGGACAAAAAGATGAAATTGACTATGTCTTTGCAAATGGCTACGGGGGTCAATTTATTGTAATTGTCCCCAGTCTGGAACTTATTGTTGTTGCTACAAATAGTTTAAGTGGTGTAACATCATCCGTTGCAAATGAACAATGGTATAGAACTCTGGAATTAATTATAAACTCAATTATTCCATCTTTTAACTGATGAATTACTTCCAGTATATATGCTTTAATTTGTTGCTTGTTACAGTGTTTAGCAATTGTGCAAAAGACACAGAGACAAATGATGATAATACAATTGTTATTGAAAAGAGTCATTTTTCATTTGTACTTCACGATGGAATAACCCAGAGTATTATTGATCCTATTAATTCGAAACTAAACGAGAGTTATTTAAGAGTTTTAAACGATCTTGAAGTTAGTTCGATGAATAAGGTTTCTGTTAAAATATGGAATAACGAAACCAATTTTCTTGATGATATGGAACAGGCAATTGGCCAAAGATACCAAGGCGCATCAGGTTGGGTTTATAGCTCAACCGATATTCGGATTCTTTACCGTGGAGACTATACTTCGCAAATTGCTCTTCACGAATTTTGCCACGCTGTTTCATTGGTTGTAAACAGCACAATTGGAAATAATCCAAGATGGCTATGGGAGGCAGTAGCAATTTACGAAGCAGGGGAATTTGTAAATCCAACTACCATTAGTTATTTAGTTGGTGGTAATTTCCCGACATTAGCTGAACTTAATTCTGATTTTAATTCGGGAGAAAATAAGATCTATTCAGTTGGTTATCTTCTTTCAGAATTTATAATTACAAACTGGGATAAAAATCACTTTGTTAGCTTGATCAAATCAAATGGAAATATTCAACAAACACTTGAAATAACGACGCAGCAATTTGAAGAAGATTGGAAAAATTTTGTAATTACAACATATTTCTAATTAAGAGAAAACAGATTGTTCTTTTTTAAATTCTATTTTCAAATTGAAGAATGTTTCGGTCTAGCCTACCTTAAATAACAATACTTTATGAAAAAATTAAGTTATTATTTATATCCATGATAAAATATTAACTAAAAAAGCCCCTTCTCAGCCGGAGAGGGGGACTTTGATTAGTTAAACTGTTTGTTGCGAAAATGTGAAAAAGGTTTAACTAATTATATATAGGTTTTATAAGTGCTCAGAGAGTTTTACCAGTTGAATAAATTCGCTTCTGTAACCTTCTGCATCTTCGCCTTTGGCGTATTTGGCAAGATCAATAACCGATTGATAGGTTGCACTACCTTTGAATTCTGAATTTCGAAGAATCATTCCAAAACTCGCTACAGCGGCAGAGAACCTAAAATTATCCGACATATCTGTAAAATTTGAACCATTATATGGAATAACTTTTTCGAGCAATATACTGGTGGTGCCATCAGGTTTTTTATAACGAAACTTTACCGTTGCTACCTCTTCTCCTGTTTTTGCCAGCGTGTTTAATTGTGTTGTTTGGTATTTAAGATCGTTTTTAGTTAATGCACTATTATTGGTTAGCCTGATTTCGTATAACGCAGTAACCGTATGTCCCGAACCTAATTCACCAGCATCTTTTTTATCGTCTTCAAAATCCTCATTATTAAGCAATCTGTTTTCGTAGCCAACTAATCTGTACGATTCAACAATTGCAGGATTAAACTCAATCTGTATTTTTACATCTTTGGCGATGGTAAAAAGTGTTCCACCAAATTCGTTTACCAATACTTTTTTTGCTTCCAATATATTATCAATGTATGCATAGTTGCCATTTCCTTTATCGGCGATTATTTCCATTTTATCATCTTTGTAATTTCCCATTCCAAACCCAAGTACAGAAATAAAAATCCCTTTGTCTCTTTCTTTTTCAATAAGGCGTTCCATTTCCGCATTACTCGATATACCTACATTAAAGTCACCGTCAGTAGCCAGAATAATTCGGTTATTTCCATCTTTTATTAAATTTTCTGATGCTACCTGGTAAGCAAGATTTAAACCAGCAGCTCCTGCAGTTGATCCTCCAGCCTGTAATCTTTCTAATGCATCCAGAATTTTATTTTTCTCTTTTCCCGAAGTAGATGGAAGAACCAATCCAGAACTTCCTGCATATACAACTATTGCAACCTTATCTTCATCTCGTAGTTCCTGTACTAATAGGGTAAATGCTTTTTTAAGCAATGGTAGTTTGTTATGATAATCCATTGATCCCGAAACATCAATTAAGAATACAATATTCGATGGAGGTAGATTATCTTTTTTGATTTTTTCTCCCTGTAAACCAATATGAAGTAATAATGATTCCTTATTCCAAGGACATATTGCTAATTCATGGTAAATGGCAAACGGATGTCCATTGTTGGGTTGAGGATAATCATATGAAAAGTAGTTGATCATTTCTTCAATTCGAACAGCATCTACCGGTGGTTTTTGCCCATCGTTTAAAAAGCGGCGAACATTACTATACGATGCAGCATCAACATCAATTGAAAAAGTTGATAAAGGAGTTTTTATTGCTTCTTTAAACCCATTTTCACGAATGGTTGAATATCCTTCGGTATTAAAATCTTCTTGTTCGTAAAGGTTCATTTGAGATGTAATTGAAAGTTCATCACATATTTCAGCATCGTATTTTTTGTCACCAATTTTTAAACTTTTCTGATTTCTGGGTCGTGATGTTCCTACGGCCATAACGATACATTCATCTAGCTCGAGATTTTCTGATTCGAGCGTTGCATTAATAATGGTCTGGTTGCCAATCATTATCTCTTTGGTTTTCATACCAACGAAACTAAATACAAGGGTAGCGTTTTGAGGCGCATTCAACAGATACTTTCCGTCAATGTCGGTTGTTGTTCCTATTCTTGGCGATTCTTTTACAATTACCGACACACCAGGAATAGGAAGATTATCATCCGCTGAAGTTACGATTCCAATTACAATGCCTGCTGTCGAAGCAAAATGGAAAGTTACCATTAAGGTAAAAAGTGCAATTACATTTTTTTTCATAACTTTAAAATTTATATTTAACATGTTGTTTTTCTTATAGGGTGCAGTGGGTAAAAGAATTCCATAAAAAGTTTCATTTATTTTTTGTTTTAATATTTAAAATCCTGGTAATCAAAGTGTAAAAATGGTGAGTTCATTTAAAGACAAGGCTTCTTTTTCCGATTCTGATATGCTCCAGAAATATATCGAAACAGGAAATCTTGAGATTTTAGGTGAAGTTTATAACCGATACATTCACTTGGTTTATGGAGTATGTTTAAAATACCTTACTAATCGTGACGAAAGTAAAGATGCTGTAAATAAAATATTTGAGCTGCTTATTACAGAAATTCATAAATTTGATATAAAAAACTTCAGGAGTTGGCTTTATGTGGTTACAAAGAATTACTGTTTAATGGAAATTCGAAAGAACAAAACCGAAAAAAGACGATTTGAAAAATTTTCTGAACATTATTTTATGGAATCAACAGATTATTTTCATCCTATAGATGACGTTTCGGAAAGGACTCTTGAGGATCAACTTAAAAATTGTATTGAAAAGTTAAAAGAAGAACAGCAACAATGCATACAATTGTTTTATTATGAAAAAAAATGTTATAAAGAAATAGCATCCCACTTAAAAATTGATGAATTAAAGGTTAAAAGTTTTATACAAAACGGGAAACGTAATTTAAAGATATGTATTGAAGAAAATATGAAAAAAGAAAATGTCTAAACGAAAACTGACATATAACGATTTTAAGCATTACTTCAGCAATAACTTGCAGAATAAGGATAAGCACGCATTCGAAAAACAGATGATGCAGGATGCTTTTGAAGAAGAAGCATTTGATGGTTTATCAAGCATTAATCCAGTAGAATTAGATCAGGACTTAACGGAATTACAGCATAATATTGCAAACAGAAGTCGAAAGACCAAACGCATTGTTCCTATTTGGTTCAAATATGCAGCAAGTATTATTATTCTAATTGGCATTGGTGCTTCTGTTCTTATGTTCCTTAATAACCGGGTTTGGGAAGATTCATTTCTAAATGATCAGATTTCAATGGAAATGGAAATTGCAGATAGTGTTTTATTTGATTCAGAACTCGCTATTACAGAGCAAAACATAGATACCGCGAGAAAAGAACTAATTGCCTTGAACAAGGAGAAGAAACCCCAGGCAGCAAAGGAAAAAATCGTCATCGAAGATGATGCATTAATAGCAGAAGAGATATATATAACCGAAGAGACAGATTCTGATACCGACGATCAGATCAACGTAATTGCATTTGAAGAAGTTGATGAGATTTTTGAGGAAACAATTCCTGTTGCCGAAAGGGTTGTTGCAGATAAAGCTGAAACTGCAGCCCAACCGATGATTGCAGCAAAGAAATCAACATATAAAAAAGAAAAACTCACAATTAAAGGTAAAGTAATCGGAGCAGAGGACAACCTATCGATTCCTGGTGTTTCTATCGTTTTAAAAGACAATCCTGCCATTGGAACAACCACCAATATGGATGGCGAATTTGAGCTAACCATTCCTTACGATGACGATCAGGCTTTAAAAACCTTAATTGCTCAGTTTGTTGGAATGGAATCAACAGAACTAAATTTAAGGGGAGACACCAATCTTTTGGTTTATATGGAACCTAGCTATTTGGAAATGGATGAAGTTGTAGTAACTGCGCTTGGAGTTAAGCGAAACGCCGAAGAAGAAGAGTCGATTCAATATAACGCGAAACCGCCAAAGGAAGTAAGTTTTAATAATTATAAAAAGCAAGTTATTGATAATCTTGATTTTTCTAAACTAGAAGCATTGCCCGGAAAACATAAAATCAGGGTTATATTTACTGTTAATCCTGATGGATCGTTAGGTTCTTTTCGTTTTAAAAACTATCCAAACCAAGCCTTTTGTGATGAGATTATACGGGTAATGAATAATCTTGGAAAATGGATACCTGCAACTGAAAATAATAGAAATATCTCATCAGAAGTAAGATTCAATTTAATAATTGAAGTAAATAAATAAAAAGCTAATTATTTAGGGTCGATTTCCCTTTCACATAATAGTTATTCCAATTTATACATCACAATGTATTAAACAATAATTGATTGTAAAAATCGTCAGGCCAAAATAATTATTACCTTTGTATATAGTCAAAAATTTTATTAGATGAAAAAACTTATTGCCTTTTTCTTTCAGGGTCTTCTGTATCTGGCTCCTATTGCTATTACCTTGTTTATTTTATATAAAGCGTTTTTCTTGGTTGATGATGTTTTTAAACCATTGTTATTTAAAATTTTTGGATTTCATATTCCGGGAATAGGATTTATTATATTGTTTCTGCTTATTACCTTACTTGGATATGCCGGACAAACCATTATTGCTAAACCGGTAAAGTTTTTAATCAATCATTTTCTGGATAGAGCCCCATTGTTAAAAACGGTTTATTCATCTATAAAAGATTTTATTTCGGCTTTTGTTGGTAAGGATAAGAAATTCAATCAACCTGTATTGGTTAAAGTGAATTTAATTTCTGATTTGGAAAAAGTTGGCTTTATCACCCGTGAACATCTTTCCGATTTAGGTGTTGAAGGAAAGAAAGTGGCCGTTTATTTTCCACATTCGTATAATTTTTCTGGTGAAATGTTTATCGTCCCTGCTGACCAGGTAAAACCAATCACTGCTGCTCCTGGTGATGTTATGAAGTTTGTTGTTACTGGCGGTGTGGCCAGTTTTAGAAATAATGAATAAAGAAAAACCCTAATTATATAACTATGAAGACAATAAGAATTTTTTCAATTACAGCGATTATTAGCTTATTGGTTATTACTGCTGTATCACAGGAAGTTTCACAGGGGTATATTATTACCGATAAACAGGATTTAAAAGCATCGAGTGTTAAAAACCAACAATATACCGGAACATGCTGGAGTTTTGCTACTACATCTTTTATCGAAACAGAATTATTGAGACTAGGGAAACCAGAGTATGATCTGTCGGAAATGTTCTTTGCTCATTATGCTTATATCGCAAAGGGCGAAGGCTATGTTCGTCTTTCTGGAAATGCCTCGTTTGGCGAGGGCGGACAAGCACATGATGTATTAAATATCATAAAAAAGTATGGACTTATACCTCAGTCAATTTATAGTGGGAACGTCTATGACCCAGCTTATTATAATCATGGCGAGCTGGAAGCAATGCTGAAAGCCGCCGTTGATGTTGCTGTAAAGAAACCAAATAGAAAACTTACTCCGGTTTGGATAAATGCGTATAAGTCAATTATTGATACATATATGGGTAAATTACCTGAAAATTTTGATTTTGATGGTAAGCAGTACACACCACAATCCTTTGCAAAAGAAATTGGGTTTAATCCGGATGATTATATCGAGATAACTTCATTTACTCATCATCCTTTTTATGAACAATTTATTCTCGAAGTGCCCGATAATTGGTCAAAAGATTTATATTACAATGTACCTTTGGATGATCTGATAAATATTATGAATAATTCAATAAATATGGGATATTCCTATGTTTGGGATGGAGATATGTCGCAACCGGGTTTTTCTCATAAAAATGGAGTTGCAATTGTCCCCGCCGGCGAGCTTCAATTTGATCATCCTGCCCCTGAAAAAAATATTACCCAGGAATATCGACAACAGGAATTTGATAATCTTTCTACGTTCGATGATCATTTAATGCATATTACAGGGCTGGCTAATGATCAGAATGGCACAGTTTATTATAAAACAAAAAACTCATGGGGTACCGATAGAGGTAAATTTGGAGGTTACCTTTATATGTCCGAACAGTTTATGAGATTAAACACGATAGCTATTCTTGTTCATAAAAGTACAATTCCAAAAGAAATAAAGGAAAAACTTAAAATAAAATAGATTTAAAGAGGCTGTATCAAAAGCCTCTTTTTCGTATTATCACTTCGACAAGCTCAGTGTGACACATTGATTATTAGATTGTTGTCATTTTGTCCCGAAAGCTTTCGGGAGTCGAAAAATAGTCAACAATCTTACTTTTGATACAACCTCTTTTTATTGTGCAATTAACAAGTTGCAACCTCTGATATCACTATTGTCGAATCGCCCAGAAACTTCGAAGCTACCTTCAGAATTGATTTTTCCGAGATCTTTGGTTTCAATAAATGAACACGAGTTTATATTGGCCAGATCTATAATGTTTATTCCGCCAGATTTTCCTGCATCCAAAAAAGAAAAAGGATCATAGGTGTCGCGTATAAAAACTTTCATCCATGGAGGACAGTAGAACTTACCATTTCCTTTAGAATAAGCCTGTGATAGTAATTCGGTCATTCCATATTCCGAATGGATTGTTTCAACACCAAACCCTGATGTAAGTATTTTATGTAATTCGTCTCGTGTAAGTTCTTTTCTTCGACCCTTCATTCCACCTGTTTCCATTACAATAGTGTGTTTTAATTTTTGTGGATATTTTTCAACCAGATCAAGCAATGCATAGGATACTCCAAGAAGAATGGTTTTTTGACCTTTGTCTTCAAGGTGCCTTATTTTGGTTACTAGTTCATCCGTGTTTTTAAGATAGAATCCACTATCGGCATGGCCGGATAGTTGAATCAAATGATCGGCCATATATACTAAGGAAGAACTTTCATTTTCTAGATAACTGGGTAATAAGGCTAAAAAGCAATAATCATTTATAGGTCCAAAGAACTGCTCAAAACCTTTAACAAAGCTTTTTTCGTAAACCGAAAGATCCGATATATAATGATTGCTTCTGATAAGACCTGTTGTTCCGCTACTAAAAAATGTTTTTTCCGGTGTTTGTGAGCCGCAAATTACCTGATGCGTTTTAAAAAAATCGATAGGTAAAAAAGGGACTTCTTTTAAACGTGTAATCGTTAGTGGATTAATTTTTAAATGCGTTAAAAAATCTTTATAAACAGGATTATTACTTGCCTGAGTATAAAAAAGTTGTAAAGCAAAGAACTCAAAATCCTTTTCGCTTTTAATTGAAAAAATCGGGTCAATAATTTTATCGTCCATACTGCAAAATTAGCTCAAACAGATCAAAATAAAAAAACTGCATCATTTGATGCAGTTGTAATTATTAGTTATGTTAAATGTAAAAAAGGATTAAAGAATAATAAAATTATGATCTTTCATCCATTCTTTTTCGATAAAGTCATTGTAAATATCAAAGCAGCCATTCATCTGAATTACTTGCTGAATCCATTTTTCCTCTAACATGTAATTGGTGGAATCTCTCTTTTCTTTTGCATCCGCACTTTCAGAGAGTTGTTCGTTTTTTAATGGGTTTATTACTGGAACAATTACTTTTTCAGTACTTTTTTCAGATTCTTGTTTTTTTAATAGATCTTCTTTCCCATTTTTTAATTGTGCCAGAAGCTCTTGTGGTTTAGTTGTTAACTTAAGAAAAAAATACGTATAACTTGATGGTTGGTTTTCAGAAGTTTTTGAAAAATTTTCTGTTGAGGTAAGTAAATATCCAAACAGGAATAAAAAAACACTAAAACTAGCTAAACTTATAAAAGTAGCGAGTAATCGGTAATATTTTTTCATGTAAATGTCGAATAATGGGTTTTTAAAAAACCATCATCAATTATACCATACTGTATAAGTATCAGGATAATAGGCAATAACAAAAATACTATTTAAAAAATCCAATTAAAAAAGTGAACGATTTTGGAACGCTGCTGTACGAAAACGAACAAAAATACCAGAAATTTATTCTGGTATTTACGTAATGAAATCAAAATCAATTATAATTTATTAATCGGTTAATTCCCACTCAAAACCGTCTTTTGTATCTTTAATAACAACTCCTTTTGCAGTTAGTTCGTTTCTAATTTTATCCGATGTGGCAAAATCTTTGTTTTTCTTAGCATCTAATCGGAGATTTAAAATCATATCAATTAAGTCATTTGCTAAATTGGACGACTCTCCTGATTTTTCGTTTTTTAACCCTAAAATATCAAAGACAAAAATCTGAAAGAGCGATTTGAGATTTTCCAGATCTTCTTTATTGATTTTCTCATTACCGTCATTTACTGAATTAATGATTCGAACCGCTTCGAATAAATTTGAGATCAATATAGGGCTGTTAAAATCATCATTCATTGCTTTGTAGCAATTATCTTCCAGTTCGGTAATATTAACTGTCGATTCTGTTGAAGGGGATAGCTTTTCAAGAGTTTCTCCGGCTTTCATTAATTTAAAGAATCCTTTTTCGGCAGCCTGAAGAGCTTCGTTTGAAAAATCCAGCGTGCTACGATAGTGCGATTGAGCCATAAAAAAACGTACCACCATGGGTGAATAACCTCTGTCCAGCAAAGGATGATTGCCTGTAAATAACTCCCGAGGTAAAAATCCATTTCCAGCACTTTTTGACATTCTGGTTCCGTTTACTGTTAACATATTGGTATGCATCCAGTATTTTGCCGGAGCTGTATTGCTGCAAGCCTGCGATTGTGCAATTTCATTGGTATGATGAGTGGCCTGTAAATCCATTCCACCACCGTGAATATCGAATTTCTCACCTAAATATTTTGTACTCATTGCTGAGCATTCGATATGCCAACCCGGAAATCCCCAACCCCAAGGTGAAGGCCACTTCATTAATGTTTCGGGTTTAGATTTTATCCATAGTGCAAAATCAAGCCGGCCTTTCTTTTCATCTTGTCCACTTAGTTCTCGTGTACCTTCAATAAGTTCTTCCAGCTTTCGATTGGTTAATTGTCCATAAGGAAATACAGTATTGTATTTTTCTACATCAAAATATACAGTGCCATTTTTTTCGTAGGCATAACCATTCTTTAATATTTCTTTTATCATTTCGATTTGCTCAGAAATATGACCTGTAGCAGTAGGTTCAATGCTTGGAGGCAGAGTGTTAAAAACAGACATTACTTCACGAAAGCTTAATGTATATTTCTGAACAATTTCCATAGGTTCCAGTTGTTCGAGCTTAGCCTTTTTAGCAAACTTATCATCTCCTTCATCTCGGTCACCTTCTAAATGGCCTGCATCTGTAATGTTACGGACATAGCGTACTTTATATCCTAAGTGTAATAAATAGCGATAAATTAAGTCGAATGAAATAAAGGTTCTGCAATTACCTAAATGAACATCATTATAAACAGTTGGTCCGCATACATAAATTCCTACAAAAGGAGGATTTAGGGGTTCAAAAACTTCTTTTTTGCGGGTTAGGGTATTGTATATTTGTAAATTCTTATCCATTTCGATAAATTTAAAATTGCAGTTAGCAAAGGTATAAAAACAAGTCGAAACAAGAAACCCTAAATCTAAAAGAATCATCAATTTATAAGCAAGGATTCCTTATATTTGATAAATGTTGTGTAATTTTGAACTTTTAAATAAATCGAAAATTATGAGTTCTACTCGTCAGAATAAAATATCACGACTCGTTCAAAAGGAACTTAGTGATATTTTTCAAAAAAACACCTCTTCTCTTTTTCAAGGTAAAATGATTACCGTAACTACAGTAAGAGTCTCTCCAGATTTATCTGTAGCCAAGGTTTATCTGAGTTTATTCCCGGTTAAAGATAAGGAGGCATTTATTACTTACATCACTTCTGTTGAAAGCCAGATACGCTATGAATTAGGTAAACGCGTAAGACACCAATTACGAATAATACCAGAACTGGCATTCTTTTTAGATGATTCCCTTGATTATATTGAGAATATAGGTGGTTTATTAAAGTAAATAATAAATAAACTATTGGTAAAAAGCCAATAGCTAAAAGCTGATAAAAATGCAATACGATCCAATAAAACGTAGTCTTGGAAGGGTTTTTAATAGAATACCATTGTTAAGAAGGATTTTTTATTTTTTACTCGATTTATTATTACTTAGAGCCTGGCACATAAAAAAGGCAATTCGCCAATGGAAAAAAAGCCATCTTTCTGAAACCAATATTCTGGATGCAGGATCTGGGTTTGGACAGTATACTTATTTTATGTCAAGACAATCAAGAAAGTGGCATATTCGCGGAGTGGATGTAAAAACGGAGCAAATCGAAGATTGTAATTACTTTTTTGTACGAATAGGAAAACAGCATCAGGTAAAGTTCAGATACGCTGATTTAACTTCGTATGTGAATGAATCGGCATTTGATTTGATCTTGAGCGTTGATGTAATGGAGCATATTGAGGATGACGTTAAGGTGTTTAAAAATTTTTACGAATCATTGAAACCTGGAGGCATGTTATTAATATCAACACCTTCCGACCAGGGTGGTTCTGATGTACATGATCAACACGAGCATTCATTTATTGATGAACATGTTCGCGATGGATATAATATTATTGATATAGAAGAAAAGCTTAAATCGGTTGGTTTTAAAAAGGTTGAGGCAAATTATTCGTATGGCAAACCAGGAAAAATATCCTGGAAAATTTCAATGAAATGGCCTATCCTAATGCTAAATAAAAGTAGAGCCTTTTTTGTATTATTGCCCTTTTATTATATTATTATGTATCCCGTTTCGTTTATATTAAATTATTTTGATGTTTACACTAAACATAAAACAGGAACAGGTCTTATTGTTAAAGCATATAAATAAGATTGTTGCTGGTTTCTGGTTGCTAGTTATAATTTTAAAAAACCAGAAACGAGCAACATGCAACCTAATAAATTAAAAAATTGAATTTTCCATTCTATATATCAAAACGTTACCTTGTTGCCAAAAAATCGAAAAATGCAATAAATATTATTTCGATGATTTCAATAATTGGCGTAACAATTGGTACTGCTGCACTTATTGTTGTCCTTTCGGTGTTTAATGGATTTGATGGGGTTATAAAATCAATGTATAATGCTTTTGATCCTGACCTGAAAGTTACTCCTGCTCAAGGAAAGGTTTTTAAATTAAATAGCATTCCTGGATTTAATGAGATTAAGAATCATCCCGGAATATTTGATATTGCCGAAACCCTCGAAGAAAACGCCTTGTTAAAATATAGCGATCAGCAATACGTGGCTACAGTAAAAGGAGTAAGCGATAATTATACTTCAGTATCCGGAGTAGATACTATGATTGTTGCCGGCGATTTTATACTCAAAAACAAAGATCAGAATTATGCCGTAGTAGGACAGGGTGTAGCTGTTTTCCTCTCATTAAATATCAATTTTATTGATCCTTTGGTTATTTATGTTCCGAAAAGGAAAGCACAACTTTCAATGAACCCGGAACAGATGTTTAATCGTAAATATATTTTTACATCGGGTGTTTTTGGAATTCAACAAGAGTTTGATGCAAAATATGTTATTGTTCCAATTGATTTTGCCCGAAGTGTTTTTGAATATCAGGATGAGATTTCATCTCTTGAAATTAAGGTTAAACCCGGAAGCAACATAAAAAAAATACAAAACCACTTAATTGAAAAATTAGGACCCGAATTTGTAGTAAAAGATCGTTATCAGCAACACGAAATGTTTTATAAAATTATGAAATCTGAAAAATGGTCAATCTTTTTTATCCTAACCTTTATACTGATTATTGCCTCGTTTAATATTATCGGTTCTTTAACCATGTTAATTATTGATAAAAAAGAAGATATATCAATCCTTCGTGCTTTGGGAGCAAACCTAAGCACTATTAGGCGAATTTTTCTTACAGAGGGATGGATGATCTCTATTGTTGGAGCTCTTTTTGGCTTGGCTTTGGGTTGGCTTATTTGCTGGCTTCAAATAAATTTTGAATTTGTCAGACTTCAGGGTTCTGGGTCATTTATTATTGATGCCTATCCGGTAAAAATGATCTGGAAAGATTTTGTTGCAGTTTTTGTAACGGTAGTGATTATTGGATTTGTGGCAGCCTGGTATCCTGTTAGGTATATTACTAAAAGGTACGTTCTAAGCGAGATGGAGATGAATTAAAATTAATAGCGTTAAGATAATTTCTGTAAGTTGTTAACAATAAGGATTATTCAAATTTGTCAAAAAAGAAGCCAATGTTAATAAAAACTAGATAGAAATGTGAGATATCATACTTATTTTGAAACAAATGATCGAGCCATCCCGTAAAATTTTATTAACATTGCATTTATTTTATTAACAATCAGATAAATTATTCACTCATGTTCAATAATATGAGAAATTCAATAATAAAAGCCTTGACTGTTTTATTAATGTTGATTATAACAGTAATAGGTAATGCTGCAAATCGATATTGGGTAAATGGTGGCGGAATGTGGAACGATCCTAATCATTGGTCAGAAACCAGTGGAGGAAAACCTGGCACAACATTACCTACGCAATTCGATAATGTAATTTTTAATAATAATTCGTTTACCCAAAACGGACAGCAGGTAATTATTAAAAGCAGCGTTGCTTGTAATGATTTTACCTGGGAAGTTGACAATTACAAGGCTGAACTAAAAAGCAAATCCTTTTTATTTAAAGAAGCTACAAAAGCAGATATTAAAATTTATGGCTCTGTAACAATTAATGAAAATATTGATAATCAGTTTTTTGGAGATATTTATTTAAGGGCTGAAAAAGAATCATTCTTAATAATTAAATCACAACTTAACAGCAATTTATATTTTGATAGTGAAAAAGGTTCCTGGGTTGTTGAAAGCGATTTGTCAACCACAAAAAATATACAATTAATTGCTGGAGATTTAAATCTTAATAATAAAGATGTTGATTGTGATGTCTTTACTGGAAACGGAGATAGTTTTAGAGCATTAAATATGACAAACTCCAACGTAACCGTTAATAGGTGGGATTTTCAAAACACATCAAACCTAGAGTATGTTGGTGAAAGCTATTTGGTTTATGTAAAATCAGAAAATGTAAAAAGAAATGTTCTTGTAAACAATATTGAGGTAAAAGCAACAAAGGCTGGAAGCAAGGCAGATTATGTTGTTTATCCGTTTGTTATTACCAGTGCTACCTGTCATGACCGCGCGGATGGAACATTTACAATGTCCGTTTCAGGAGGGGTTACACCATACACATATACTTTAAAAAATAATCGAACATTGGTTACTCAAACCTATGTAGGAAACGATGTGGTAAAAACATTCACTGGTTTAACAGCTGATTCATATTACGCAAGAGTTGAAGATGCAATTGGTAGTGTTTTTGGTAGTACTTATACCCTTGGAGCTCCACCGGAATTTATTGCTGAATCTATCGGTGTTAATGTTGGCTTGTCTTGTTCTGATGCAAGTGATGCCGAACTGGAAGCGTACGCCACAGGCGGTACAGCGCCATATACGTACCAATGGCAAAAGTATAACTTTGGATCACTTACTTGGGAAGATTTAGTTGGAGAAACAAATAAAGTATTAACCGGAGTTTCTCAAGGTTGGTATCAGGTAATTATAAGAGATGTAAATGGTTGCGGAGCAGGTGGGTTTGTTTCCACAAATCTTATTTTTATTCGGGGTTACGATAGTGATGAATATATACCAGAAGAACTGAGCTTTACTAGTATTACATCAAAAAATACTTGTGTTGGTACAGACAATGGTACAATTACAATGGTTGCATCGGGTGGAACAGGAGATATCGATTATTATTTAATTAGACAAAGTGATTTAGCAGTAATACCTACTGGGCCTCCTTATGATGAAGATGGAGTATTTACAGGTTTACAAGATGATACTTACGAAACCTATGCCATTGATGAAAATGGATGTACTATTAAAGGTACTGATGTAACAATTACTGAAGTTACCAATCCAACGGCAAGTATTACACCAGATCCTGCTTCAACATGTCCTTCTGTTGGATTAACCCTTAATGGAAATCCTGCTGGTGGTTCAGGAACATATGTTACCCATGCCTGGACCGGAGCTGGTTCCTCGTCTTTAAGTCCAACAAATACGCAATCCACTACTTTTACAAATGCAACATCAGGTTCATATGCGTTAACTTATACTGTTACAGATGATATTGGTTGTACCGGAAGTGATAATATTAATGTGACAGTAAAAGTAGCTTCTGTTGCCCCAACATCAGCAAGCGTAGATCATAATAATTTTTGCCCAGGTGCTTTTGCCAATATAACATTGAGTTATGTTGGAGGAACTCTAGGTACTGGAGCAACTGCCCGCTGGTATACAGATGCTGGTTTTACCGTTCTTGCAGGAACAGGACAAAACTTAGTTATTGCATCACCTGCAGTAACAACCACTTATTATGTGCGTTTTGAAGGTGATTGTAATAATACAACTGCAGCATCGATTACAGTTACTATTTTAAGTTCATCAACAGCCCCAACAAGTATTAATAGTACCTTAAATAATATCTGTCCTGGACAATCAACTACCCTAACTGTGCAGGGAGGATCCCTTGGTGGTGGTGCTACTTGGCAGTGGTATACTGGTAGCTGTGGTGGTACTGCTGCAGGTACAGGTGCAAGTATTAACGTTACACCCGCTGTAACCACAACGTATTATGTTAGAGCTGAAGGCGATTGTAATACAACCACATGTGCCTCTATTACTATAACCGTTAAAACTCAATCAACCATTCCCACTGGAATATCTACAGATAATAATAATTTTTGTCCAGGCCAAACAGCAAATTTAACTGTAACGGGCGGTTCTTTAGGAACTGGTGCTAGTTGGCGATGGTATACAGGTAGTTGTGGAGGAACATCGGCAGGTTCCGGAGCAAGTATAAGCGTATCACCTATAGTAACAACAACTTATTATGTACGAGCCGAAGGCGATTGCAATACAACACTCTGTGTTAGTACAACAATTACTGTTAAGGTAGCTTCTATAGCACCAACAACAGCTAGTGTAAACAATAATAATTTCTGTCCGGGAGCATTTCCAACGATCACTCTGTCTTATGTTGGAGGAACATTAGGAACAGGAGCAACAGCAGAATGGTATACTGATGGCACCTATACAACAAATATTGGCTCAGGTCAGAATTTAATAATTGCAGCTCCTGCTGTAACAACTACCTATTATGTTCGATTCGAAGGTGATTGTAACAATACAACGGGACCTTCCGTTACTGTAACAGTAAAAACACAATCAACAGCCCCAACCGGAATTACGAATGATAACACAAATTTCTGTCCTGGAGGTACAGCAAACTTAACCGTAACAGGAGGTTCTTTAGGAACGAATGCAACATGGCGTTGGTATACAGGTAGTTGTGGAGGAACATCGGTTGGAAGCGGAACAACAATAAGTGTATCTCCGGCAGTTACCACAACGTATTATGTGCGTGCCGAAGGCGATTGCAACAACACAACCTGTGCAAACTTAACAGTTACTGTAAAGGTAGCATCGGTAGCGCCAACAAGTGCGACTGTAAACAATAACAATTTCTGTCCAGGAGCATTTCCAACGATAACGTTGAGTTATGTAGGAGGTACTTTGGGTACAGGCGCAGTAGCGAGATGGTACTCAGATGCAGGTTTTACTAACCTAGTAGGTACAGGCCAAAATTTAGTAATAGCAGCTCCTGCAGTTACCACGACGTATTATGTGCGTTTCGAAGGTGATTGCAACAGTACAACTCCGGCTTCAGTAACCGTTACAATAAAAACACAATCAGTAGCTCCTACAAGTGCAGCTGTTAATAATAACAATTTTTGTGCGGGTATATTTACTAATATCATCCTGTCATATTCAGGCGGAACAATAGGAACAGGGGCAACAGCAGAATGGTATTCTGATGCAGCCCTTACAATCAGCGTAGGCTCAGGTCAAAACCTAAGTATTCCAGCTCCTGCGGTAACAACTACGTATTATGTTCGTTTCGAAGGCGATTGCAATAATACATCTGCTGTAAGTATTACAGTAACGGTATTTGCAAATCCAACAGCCAGTATTACCCCGGATCCAGCGATTACTTGTACCTCAGTAGATCTTAACCTTAATGGAAATCCTTTAGGTGGAACTCCTGCATATACGCATGCTTGGACAGGAACAAACTTAACTTTGTTAAGTAACCCAACTATTCAGAATCCAATTTTTAACTCAGGGTTATCTGGTACATATAATTATACCTATACTGTAACTGATATTAATGGATGTAAAGGAACTGATAACATATCTGTTTTGGTTCATAAGTCTGCCACCGCAGACGCTGGTGTTGATACTTTATTATGCTATGGCACTCCATATTATATTCAGGATGCTGATTCATCAGATACTCCTTCTATTACATGGTCGTCCGTTGGTGGAGATGGCACTTTTGATGATGCGAATATAATAGATCCAACATATACACCTGGTGCTAATGATTTAATAAACGGATTTGTTGACCTTGTTTTAACTGCTCAGGGAACAGCCCCTTGCAGTAATGTTACGGATACTATGAGGATTACTTATTTGCCACAATTACTAGCTGCAATAGGTAAACCTACTCCATTCTACATTGATTCTACATCAACACATATTGAGGTTTATATCAAAATTGCAAGTCATAGATATAATGCAGATTTGGGGTTATATCTTGTATCTCCGGTTGATTCGGTAGTTGAACTTAAACCATATTGCACTGGATTTCCATCAGCTAATCAAAATATAACGTTAAATTTTTATAATGATCCGCTGGATACAGCTTCTTTATCAACAATTTCAACATGTAGCCCTACTAGCGGAAGATATGCGTTTTCTGGAGATTGGAAAAAGCAACTTCATGGTCAAGATCCATCTAATGGTGCCTGGAGTATTAGAATTGTAGATGCCCTAAATATTAGTGGCCCAGATGGATTTCTTGAAGAGGCAACGCTAAAATTCTCAGATTTTAACCAAGATGCTATTTTTGAGTCTGTTTTATATGAGGATTCATTGATTCATAAACCTATTAAAGAGTATTCCGGATCAGGACCATATGCTCGTACCTCACACGTTTTATCTCTTACAGGTTTAACAACATCCTGCTTTGGATTGTGTGATGCAACTGCCGTAGCAACAGGTTCAGGTGGTCAACCACCATATGCTTCATACAAATGGAGTACAAGCTTAGATTTTAGTAGTCCTATTGCAACAGGAGATACAGTTGATTTATGCGTAGGTACATATTATGTTGAAATAACCGATTCACATGGTTGTATTGCTATAGATTCTATAGTGGTCAATGAACCTCCTGAAATAAAAATAACGAATGATTCAATTGAAAATATTACCTGCCATGGAGATTCAACAGGAGTTATTATGCTTGAGTTTAATGGTGGTACAGGAACCCTTGAGTACACATTAGACAGTATTGACTGGTTTGCAAGCGGTCATGTCTTTGAAGATCTTGGTGCAGGAACGTATGATGTTATTATTCGTGATTTAAGTGGTTGTTTTAAAGACACAACTATTATACTTATACAGCCCGACTCAATCCAAATAACTGTTACTCATACCGATGTGACTTGTTGGGGTGATGATGACGGAACTATTCAAATTACTGCTCTGGGAGGACAAGGACCATTAGAATATTCTATTGATAGTGGAGCAACTTACTTCGATAATGGAGGATTGTTTATTGATCTTCCTGGAGATACATTTTATATTGCTGTTATGGACAGCGTAGGATGTGAGAGAATATGGGGTCCTGAAATTATTTTTGAACCAGATTCTGTTTCTATCGATTCGGTAAAAGTTAATTTGTTAAGTTGTGTTGGTGGAGGAACCGATGGGCAAATTATTGTATATGGAAGTGGAGGCGTTGGAGAACTTTACTATTCAATAGACGGTGGAGCATTTACGACAGATTCAGCATTTAATAGTTTAACCGAAGGATTTTATCAAATGGCAGTTCGTGATGATAATGGATGTACAAAATTGCTTGATTCGCTTATACATATAACCTATGCTGCACCGATAATTGTTGACTCTTTATTTATAACCGATGTTTCAGGTTGTTACGGCGATAGTACAGGCCAAATCAGAGTTTATGCAAGCGGCGGCTCGGGTACTTTGTCTTACAAATTTAGGGGAGTAACTCAAACATCAAACTTGTTTATTGACGTTTGGGCAGGAACCGATACTATTTTTATAAGCGATGAAGCAGGTTGTCAGATTGATACTGTTATAACTATCGGTCAACCGGATGAACTGATTATTACTTCTTTGGATATTATCAATGTTCGAAATTGTGTTAATATTAGTGATCTGGGTGAAATAGTAATTCATGCCATTGGTGGTACCGGCGTTGGAACGTTTATTTATTCTGTTGATGAAGGTGCAAATACTTTTGCCGATTCTACATTTATTAATTTGCCTGAAGGAACCTATTACATATATGTAGAGGATGTTAATGGCTGTATTGCTTTAGATACTGCCGACATAATAACTCCTGAAGAATTTCTGGTTTCTTCAGAAGTTCAGAATATTTATTGTTTAACCAGTACACCCAAAGACCCAGCCCTAAGTAATGGAAGGATAATTCCAACAGTAACTGGTGGAGATCCTGATTTTGTGTACTTATGGTCTGGTCCAGCAGGATATACATCTACCGAAGATACCATACGGAATTTATCTGTTGTTGGTGAATATACCTTAATTGTAACTGATGAAAGAGGCTGCGAGCAATACGATACGCTTGCTATTATTGAGGATCCTGCTTTTGATATAAGCATTTCCTATGTTTTGGATACAAATAATATTTGTTCTTATACTACTGGAATAAATTTTGAATTTACTCTTTCAGCTGTCGATACTATAATTTGGCAAATAAGAGATGTTGATGCTAGTATGGTTTATATGGATACTTCCATCGTTACTTCTAATCCATTTATTGCTCATTTTGATCCGCTTGTTACATCTGGCTATTTATATACTGCATTAAATGAATTCTGTCAGACTACATCCTTTGAAGAAATTGTCAATATAAAACAAGGTGTTGGCTTGAGTATTTTAGATGATGATGAACCAGAAAATGATACGATTGATGTAAAAATAACTGAGTCTAGATATACATTGGTGGGAATGGTTCAAAATATTACTGTTAGTGCAACATTCACTTGGACACCAATTACAGGTATTCAAAATGTTAACTCTTTAGTTACTGATCTTATTCCTGATGTAGCACGATGGTATTATTTGTCTGCTTTAACTGCAGATGATTGTGCTGAGTTGGATTCGATTTATATAAACTTTATTCCAAATGTATTTGCCTCCGGTGGATTTTCACCAAATGGAGATGGAATAAATGATTACTGGAACATTGAGGGAATTGATGATTTCCCGAACAATGTGGTACAGGTATTTACTCGATGGGGAATAAAAGTGTTTATTCAAGCAGGATATTCTAACCTCGATACGAATAAACAATGGGATGGAAAAGCTGGAAATGGGAACGATTTACCTACAGGTACCTACTATTATATAATCCATACAAATGAAAAAGGTTATAAACCAATTACAGGACCTGTAACAATTGTACGTTAACATGAAAAAACTAAAATATCTTATATTGGTTATATTCTGTTTGATTTTTGCTGAGTCAGCAAAATCTCAACAGGCCCCCTTTTATACTCAGTGGATGTTTAATGAGTATTTAATTAATCCAGCTGTAGCAGGAACACTAAATTCATTTCAGATTAGAGCGAATGAACGAATACAATGGATTGGGATAAATGATGCTCCTCAAACAATGAGTATTGCAGGATACGGACCACTTAAAAAACAACCAATGGGTTATGGTGGTTATATTTATAACGATATTACCGGCCCCGATAGCAGACTTTCATTAGGAGGAACGTATGCTTATAATATGGCTATTAATGATGCTATACGAATATCAGGAGGTATAAACCTTGGCCTTTTACGCTATAAGCTTGATAATACCCAGATAGATCTTGGTGAAGGCATTTATGATCCTGCGTTTACTGGAAATGTTGAACAATCATATGCGTTGGATGGAGCTGCTGGTGTATACATGTATTCAACCTATTATTATGTCGGTCTTTCGGCACATCAATTATTTGGAAGCAAACTTAATAACTTGCATGGCGATATTTCAGGGGTTGATACTGATAAGGGTATTAACCGATTAAAGCAACATTTTTATTTGGCCGGGGGGTATAGCTGGATATTAAACAGAGAGTATTTAATACAACCCTCAGCATTAATAAAGTACATGTCTCCAGGACAGTTTCAGGCCGAAATAAATGCTAAGTTAACCTATAAACGTAATCTTTGGGGAGCACTTTCATACAGAACAAGCGATGCTGTTGCTATTATGTTTGGTTATTTATACGAAAATAAAATTTATCTGGGCATTGCTTATGATATAACCACTTCTGAATTACGAAAGTATTCAAATGGTACAATTGAAATTATGGTGGGTTATAAATTCAATGCAATTAAATAAGGCTTGAATAAAATGATTAAAACAAAAACCGGCTTTACAAGTCGGTTTTTTATTATTTAAAATAATACCTTTGCTCTAATATTATCTAAATTAAATCATGCGAAATTTAATTATTGTATTAATTGTTTTTGTTGCTTCTTGCGGATACCAAGAGAATGTTCCGGAAAATATTATTCCAAAAGAAAAAATGATTGAAATACTTGTTGATATTCACTTAGCTGATGGCATGTTTACTAATAATAATGTAAGAACTATTTATGCAACAAAAGATAGTGCTAATTATTACGAATTGATTTTTCAACATCATGGCTTTACAAGAGAAGATTTCGATACATCTGTTTATTATTATAGTCATAACATTAATGAATATAATAAAATTTATATCGAAGTACTGAATAAACTAAGTGAAAGAGAAACTGGTGTTAAGGGAGAACTGCAGGAAGCACCCATAGAACAAGAATAAAAATGAGGCGAATATCAGCCAACTATATTTTCCCTGTTACCAAAACCCCTCTCAAAAATGGAATTATTGAAGTTGATGATTCTGGTTCTGTTTTAAATATCATCGATACACAGGGGCATTTAACCGAGTCGCGCAATCTGGAGTTTTATAACGGAGTCATTGTTCCGGGGTTTATTAATGCACATTGCCACCTTGAACTTTCAGAATTGAAAGGAAAACTCAATCAAGGATTAACAATTCCCGGGTTCATAAATCTAATGATAAGCTATAAAAAAAATACAGATTCAGAAAAGGCAATTTCTGTTGCCAGATTGCATGATAGCTTGATGAAACAGAATGGAATTGTAGCAGTGGCAGACATTGTTAATAATACTCTAACAATTGAAATTAAAAAGAAAAGCAAAATCTATTATCATAATTTTATTGAATTGATTGGATTAGGAAGTAATGCAAATGAGATATTCAATAAGAACATTCTACTTTATAGCGAGTTTATAAATTCAGGGTTGAAAGCTTCACTTATTCCTCATGCACCCTATTCTGTTTCTGAAAATCTATTTGAGTTGCTCGTTCAGTTTGCAACCGAAAATAACTCTATTTTATCAGTTCACAACCAGGAATCTGAATCAGAAAACGAAATGTTCAGAACTAAAAAGGGCAAACTGGTTGATCTTTTTACAAGTTTAGGAATTGATCTTTCAGGCTGGAAACCCTCAGGAAAGAATTCAATAGATTTTCTTATGGAAAATTTTCCTAAAGAAAACAATATTCTTTTTGTGCATAATCTATATAGTACAAAAAAGGAAATTGCTTCCATAGCAAATGAATTTTTAAACTCCTATTTTGTAATATGCCCATTATCTAATTATTTTATTGAGAGCAAATATCCTGATTTAGATAATTTTCTGCCTTTTTCTGAAAAAATCACAATAGGAACCGATAGTCTTGCATCCAACAATAGCCTTTCGATTTTAGAAGAAATGAAAGTTCTGGCAAAATTAGGATCAACCTTGTCATTTGAAACAATTCTGAAATGGGGAACTATAAACGGTGCAAGGGCCTTAAAATTAGAAGAAAAACTTGGATCTATCGAAATTGGTAAAATCCCGGGATTAAATTTAATCACTGATTTTGATTTTACGAACATGCAGATTGCAGATAAAAGCAATGTTCGTGTTCTTGTTTAGCAAATTTCATTTTTTCAGATGAATAATCGATTACGCATATTAATTTGTCCCCTGAATTGGGGTTTAGGACATGCAACAAGAATGGTTCCTGTTATTCGTCAATGTATTCAACAAGAGATTGAAGTGATTATTGCTGCTGATGGCGAAGCCCTGGAATTTCTTCGAAAGGAATTCCCCAATCTGAAATTCTTTTCTTTTCCACAATACCAGGTTGAATATTCATCAACAAATTCACAGGTGTTTAGCATGCTTAGAATTATACCAGAAATGGTTTTCTCAAGCATAAAGGAACATTTTATTTTAAAAAGGATTATCAAGAAAGAACAAATAAAATGTGTAATATCTGACAACAGATATGGTTTGTGGAATAGGTCAGTACATTCAATTTTTATTACACATCAATTACGGGTTATTTTTCCAGGGGTGCTTAATCTCTTTAAACCGGTTTTTCAGTGGATGGTAAAATCTATTATTAGAAAATATGATGAATGTTGGATTCCTGATTTTTCAGGTGACAATAACTTATCGGGGAAATTATCGCACGGGTTTAATTATCCAACGTTAAATTATTTAGGCCCATTATCTCGGTTTAAAAAAGAAGACCTATCGAATGAAGAAAAGAAAACCTATGATTGTCTTTTAATCTTATCCGGCCCCGAACCTCAGAGAACGATACTCGAACAGCGATTCTATGACCAAATAGCTTTAAAAGATTACAAGGCAGCAATAGTAAGAGGAACAAATTCGAAGGAAATTCTTGAACCAACGGCAAATGTTGATGTATTTGAATTACTTGATTCAAAAACTCTTTTACAACTAATAGCTAAATCAGAGTTGGTAATATGCCGTTCAGGTTATAGCTCAATTATGGATATGGTTGCTTTAAATAAAACAGCAGTTTTAGTACCTACTCCAGGTCAAACAGAACAAGAGTTTCTTTCAGACTATCTTTATAAAAAGGGATTCTTTTACACTCTTTCTCAAAAGGAGTTTTGTATTGATAAAGCAATGAAGAATAAGATAGTATTTTCTAAAAACTCTTTTGATTTAGGAGAAGATCTACTAAAACAAAAAATTACAGATTTAAAAAGGTTGCTAGAAAATATAGAGAACAATAAAGGAAACAAATAATCCGACAAACCATCCAACATATATCTGTTTTGGAAAGTGGGCCTTTAAAGTTAATCTCGAATATGCAACAATGCCCGAAATCAATACAGAACCAATTATATAGTATTGCAGATTAACTTTTAAAAGAAATGACAATACGATTAGGGCACCAGTAAACCCGCCTAATCCTATCATGTGTGCACTTATTTTCCATTTAATCGAAATAAGAAACAGTACAAGAATAGAGGCAGCTCCTGAAAGAATGAGCCTGTTAATGATTTCTGGTGATCCAATGCGATAAAGCAAATAATAGCAAAACAAGTATAAACAAAACGAAATAAAAAATGGAATAAGCCTTTCTTTATGACTATCCATATGAATATTTGTTATGATATTCTGAAATAAATAAAAAGGGACAAAAGTTAATGGTAAAACAAACGTGCTAACGAAGACAATAAGAAGAACAATTTTCTTTGCATTAAAAGGTAAAAAATCAATGTAACTACCGGAATTAAAAAGCACAAGTATAGCTAATGTTGGCAATACCAGAGGGTGAAAGAGAATTGAAAATGTTTTTGCAATATATTTTCCCATAAATTATAATTCTTTTCTTAGTCGGGCAACAGGAATGTTGAGTTGTTCGCGGTATTTAGCAACTGTTCTGCGGGCAATTAAAAAACCTTTTTCTTTTAATATTATAGTTAAGCGATCATCGGTAAGTGGTTTCTTTTTATTTTCGTTTTCAATACATTCTTTTAGTATCGATTTAATTTCACGGGTAGATACTTCTTCGCCTGATTCAGTTTGCAATCCTTCTGAAAAGAAATATTTTAATGGAAAAATTCCAAAATGTGTCTGAACATATTTGCTATTTGCAACTCGCGAAATAGTTGAAATATCAAGATTCGTTTTTTCAGCGATATCTTTCAAAATCATAGGCCTGAGGTAAGATTCATCCCCATCCAGAAAATATTTGTACTGATAATCGATAATGGCATTCATGGTTATAAGCAAGGTGTTTTGTCTTTGCTTAATCGCATCGATAAACCATTTTGCCGAATCGAGTTTTTGTTTTACAAACGTTATTGCTTCTTTTTCGCCCTTTGTTCTATCATTGCGGCTGTTTTTTGTATAAGTCTGAATCAGATCATTGTACGCATTACTTAAACGAAGATCCGGTACGTTTTTAGAGTTTAATGATAGCAACAATTGCCCATCTTTGCTTTCAAGAGTAAAATCAGGGATAAGTGTCTGAATAACCCGGGATTGTGAATCAGAATAACTGCTGCCTGGTTTTGGGTTTAGTCTTAAAATTTCATTTACTGCATTCTTTAAATCATCTTCTGAAATAGTAAGGCGAGTAATTATTTTGTCGTAATGCTTTTTGGTAAACTCTAAAAAATAATATTTTAGTATTTTTCGTGCAAGAGCGATCTCTGGTAAATCTTGATTTTTTGGTTCAATCTGAAGCAAAAGACATTCCTGTAAGCTTCGTGCACCAACGCCTGCCGGATCGAGATCCTGAATAATCCGCAAAACTTCTAACAATTCGTCCTCGTTTGTTTCTATATTTTGCGAAAAGGAAAGATCGTTGGCTATAGCTTCTAATTTACGACGAATATACCCATCGTCATCTATGTTGCCGATAAGATACCAGGCAAGTATTTGTTCCTTTTCAGAAAGATCGCGCAACCCGATTTGATTTTGCAGATGCTCATGAAAAGAAACTCCTGTTGTAAATGGAATTTCTTCTTTTTTTTCGTCCTTAGAGTAATTATTAGCAACTAATTTATAGGATGGAACATCTTCCTCGTTAATATAATCTTCAAGAGAGAATTCGTCATTGTTGTCATTAAGGTTGTCTTCATTTATTTCCTCGTCGAAAGAATCATCCTCACTATTTTCGTCTTCATTTACACCTTCTTCAAGCAAAGGATTCTCCTCAAGCTCCTGTTTTATTCTCTGCTCAAGCTGCATGGTAGGGATTTCCAATAGCTTAATGAGCTGAATTTGTTGAGGAGACAGCTTCTGTAATAACTTCTGCTGTAAACTTTGCTTTAACATCTGTAATTAAATATTCCTAAATATAGTTAAAATTCAGCATTTTTAGGTGTTCTTGGAAATGGAATTACATCACGAATATTAGCCATTCCGGTAACAAATAAAATCAATCGCTCAAAACCTAATCCAAAACCGCTGTGAGGAACCGTTCCAAATTTACGCGTTTCGAGATACCACCACATTTCTTTTTCTGGGATACTCATTTCTTTCATTCTTTGTTCCAGTTTTTCGTAGATCTCCTCACGTTGCGATCCACCAATAATCTCTCCAATACGTGGAAATAAAACATCCATTGCACGAACAGTTTTTCCATCATCGTTTTGTTTCATATAAAAAGCTTTTATCTCTTTTGGATAATTGGTTACAATTACCGGTTTTTTAAAATGCTTTTCAACGAGAAAACGCTCATGTTCCGATTGTAAATCTGATCCCCATTTTACAGGATACTCAAACTTTTGTCCAGATTTTGTGAGAATTTCAATTGCATCGGTATAATTAATTCTTTCGAATCTGTTTTCTACTACAAATTTTAATCTTTCGATTAATTCTTTGTCATACATATTATTTAAAAAATCAAGATCATCTTTACAGTGATCAAGAGCGTATGAAATTAGATATTTCAGAAAATCTTCGGCTAAATCCATATCATCCTGAATATCATAGAAAGCCATCTCGGGTTCTATCATCCAGAATTCTGCTAAGTGGCGCGGTGTGTTTGAGTTTTCAGCTCTGAAAGGAAACCGTAAGATTAGTTTCGTGTCCAAAAAAATCCTGAGAAAAATCTATTTTTCCATCTTCTGTTTTAGGAAGATTATGAATGTCGAGTGTTGAAACTCTGAACATCTCACCAGCACCTTCAGCGTCTGATCCGGTAATTATGGGAGTATGTAAATAATAAAATCCATGATCGTTAAAATAATTATGAATGGCAAAAGCCATAGCATGACGAATTCTGAAAATTGCACCAAAGGTATTTGTTCTGAATCGTAAATGGGCAATTTCCCTTAAAAACTCAAGTGTATGTCCCTTTTTTTGCAAAGGATACGTTTCTGGATCAGCAGTACCATATAATTCAATTTCAGTTGCTTGTATTTCAATGCTTTGGCCTTTCCCCATTGATTGAACAAGTGTTCCGTTAACACTTAAACTCGACCCTGTAGTAATTAATCTAAATTTATTTTCATCGAAATCGGACAGATTTAATACAACCTGTATATTATTTATTGTCGATCCATCGTTTATTGCAATAAATGCAATCTGTTTGTTGTCTCTTTTGGTTCTTACCCAACCTTTTACATTTACCGGTTTATCTACTTCGGTTGATTTTAATAAATCCTTAATAAAGCTTCTTCTAATATCCATATTCCATTATTTCTTTTGTATCAGCACAAAAATAATATTTTTACATCGATAATAAACAGACAGCCAACATTTATTGCCAAAAAGAAATCATTTCACTTGATTTTAGCTTTAAAAAGTTGTAATTTATATCGAATTCTACATACTCTCTTGCTGCATATTCTCATTTATTCTTAATGATTCGAAACGAATAAAGATTATGGAGAAAAGCACAACTACATATTGTTGCAGCGAAAACCTAAGGAAATCTCGACGCGTCATTTTCCTTCAATTTTTTAATCAGGATTTCGAAATATATAAAACCAGAAATTATGGAAGATAAATTAATAACCATTGCAGTGCACAATTATGCAAGAGCTGAGATTTTAAAAACAAGGCTCCAGGCCGAAGGGGTAGAGTGTTATTTAAAGAATATCAATTTAATTCACTCTGCAATTTCTGGTGGTGTAAAAGTGCAGGTTTCATCGCGCGATTTGGAGAAAGCTCTCCGAATAGTTGAAAAAGTAAGCGAAAACTGGCGTGATGAATATCAGGAAGAAACCGACATTACTACACAAGGTGTTCAACGAATACTTGTACCAATTGACTTTAGTGATTATTCAGTTAATGCATGCCGTTACGCTATCGGGTTAGCTGAAAAGCTAAATGCGGAGATTAAGCTGATGCATGTTTACTACAATCCAGTAGTAAACTCAATGCCGCTGACCGATACATATTATTACCAGGTAAATATGGATGAGATTATTCGCGAAATTGAGATCAGGGCAAAAACAAGCATGGAGAAGTTTTACAGTGATTTAAAGGAAAAAATAGAGAAGGATGGTATTTCAGGAATTAAAATAGATTATGCCCTTGTGCGCGGAATTGCGAGCGAAGAAATCATTGCTGAAAGTGAAGCGTATAAACCTGAGGTGATTATTATTGGAACGAGGGGTCAGGGTGAACGGGAAAATGATTTGATAGGTAGCGTAACGGCTAAAATTATTGATGAAACAAAGGTTCCTGTTTTGGTTATTCCTGAAGATTCGATTTATCAAGGTATAGCAACAATTAATATTATGTATACAACAGATTTCGACGATTCAGATTATCTGGCTATAAAAAAGTTAGTTAATATTATGTCTCCTTTCGATTTTAGATTGCATTGTGTACATATAGGAACTGCCGACTCAAATGTATGGGATAGAGTAAAAATGGATAGTTTAAAGGAAAAATTACAAAAAAACTATAGTGATTATGAAATTCATTGTCATATTATCGAAGACAAAGATTTTCTTGCCGGGATGCAAGAGTTTATTCGCGAAAAATATATCGATATTATTTCGATGGTAACACATAAAAGAGGGTTGATTTCTAAACTTCTGAATCCAAGTATGGCACGTAAAGTTCTATTTCACACAAACATTCCATTTTTAGTATTTCATTCCGATAAATAATCGGAGAGTGCTTCTGCAATCTTTAGATCAACCTGGGTGGTGATTTTGATGTTTTCGATATTGCCCTGAACCAGGTTGATTTTTATTCCTAAATTTTCTATTACTGAAGCATCATCGGTAAATTTTTCAAAGTATTCTTGTTCGTATGCTTTTTTAATAAGAATGCAATCGAAAACCTGGGGCGTTTGAATGGACTTGTATTTTGAACGATCGACCGATGTGTTTTTTAACCCATCAACAAATCGCAATGAATCGTTTATATCAATATAAGGAATTGCATTTCCTGATTTTTCAGCTGTTTCGTATGTCGTGAAAATAGTTTTTTGACTTACAAGCGGTCTAACACCATCGTGAATTGCAACAAATCCATCACATCCAATTACGGACAACGTATTTTTAACTGAATGAAACCGACTTGCTCCACCTGCAACAACTGAATGTTTTATCTCAAATCCTTCGATATCAACCAATTCTTTCCATGTTTCAAGTTGATCTTGCGGCAAAGCAACAATAATCTCAATTTTAGGATCAAATAAGGTAAATGCCCTAATGCTTTTCATTAAAATAATTTCATTATTTATTTTAAGAAATTGCTTAGGCACTTCACTGTTCATTCGTTGACCTGTACCACCGGCAACTATTATGGCATAACGTTTCAAAATAAATGTATTTATTAAAATCAAAGATAGGAAAAATATGGATTAATCTTTTAAGTATTATTGAACTCAAGAAAATGGCATGATTACTTGACTTAATTAGTAATATGAAGCAAATATAATGGTATCAGAGAAAGAGAAGGACATAAATACCAACCCAAATTAATTCTTCCACTGGTTAAGTACCAATTATCAATATATTTTATATCCTCTATTGAGGTTGGAATAATAGATTTATAACCAACTATTTTCCAGCTTTCTTCAGTAAAATGTTTACCGATTCTATTAAAACCAAGCAACCCTTTGGCATATTGATTAAGGCTGGATTTAATTTTTTATAAAAACGCACAATATGCTCTGTTTTATCAATTAGTTCAATCACAACTGGCAGTTTTTCTGTTAATTCCCAGTATTGTGAAGAGCTAATCTTACTGCTCGATCCATATCCCATTATTCCTCGGAAAACAGTTACTCCAGAAATACCCTCTTCGCGTGCTTTAAGAACAATGTACTCATAAAGCGTTTGATTTTCAATTTTGTCGGTAGTGCTTGCATATATTTTTAATATGCTGTTGTTTTGTTCTTCCATAGTACAGAAAGTTGAATTTAGTAGTTTTAAAAACCAGATAAAAAATCAAAGACATTTTTATACAGAGAATTGTAAAACATTGTTTTACATGGGAGATAAACAATATGTAAATATAAAGAAATCCAAACTTAAATGCCATTAAATACCCTAATTTGTATCTGGATAAAAAATCGTATATTTGTCTAACATGGGATATTAACTCAGTTGGTTCAGAGTGTCACCTTGACAGGGTGGAAGTCACTGGTTCGAGTCCAGTATATCCCACCAAAACCACTTGATCTCCAAATAAAGATAAAGCACAAAAACAGTATCCCAAATTAAAAATATAACGATTATGAAAACAAAAATCTTATTTTTATCCGTTTTAATAGGTCTTTCAAGCCTATTCTATTCCTGTGATGAGGATGGTGGAATTAATATATTTACCGTTGAACAGGATATCGAATTTGGAGAAGAGTTTCACAACCAGCTTCTTGCCAATCCAACTGAGTACCCTTTGATTGCGCGCAACACTGCCTCTGCAACTGCATATCAGCACCTTGACAGGATACGAAATGCCTTAAAAACATCCCCAAACTTAAATTATGGCAGTACTTTTTCTTGGGATGTATATATCATCAACGACGACAATGTTATCAATGCGTTTTGCGTACCTGGCGGTAAAATGTATTTCTACACCGGATTAATCAAATTTTTAGAAAATGAAGCGCAGTTTGCGGGAGTTATGGCTCACGAAATGGCCCATGCAGATAAACGCCACACAACAAAAATTATGACCAAAGAATATGGTTTTTCTATGTTATTGTCTGCATTATTAGGCGATGATCCAGGTATGCTTGCTGGTATTGCAGCAGATTTAGCTCAGGGTTTAGGAACTCTTTATTTTAGTCGTGATAACGAATACGAAGCCGATGAATTTTCTGTAAAATATACAAACGATGCTTCGGGTGATAACAATTTTGATCCAAAGGGAATTTCAGGATTTTTCGAAAAAATTGGTACTGATCCTGAAACAACCAGTGCCCCTGAGTTTTTAAGCACTCACCCAAGCGATGAACATCGACTTGATAATATTACTGAGGTTTGGACCGCACTTGGTTCTCCTACTGGGGAATTATATGCCACACGATACGCTGAATTTCAAAATAGCCTTCCTTAATAAAGAAAATCCTCAATTTTTGAATTGTACCCCAAAAGTTAGACAAAAAACTTTTGGGGTATTTTTATGATAAATTTAAAAGTAAAAGCACTATATTAAATCACCTTCAATCGTTTCATAAACAGTGTCGACGAGTAAATCAGATTTAAAGGATGCTTCAACAGCAAGTTGATCGCAGCGTTCGTTTTCTTTATTGTTTGCATGGCCTTTTACCCAATGAAATTTTACTTTATGCTTTCTGTATATAGTTAAAAAGCGAATCCATAAATCGGGATTTTTCTTTTTATTAAATCGCTTCTTTTCCCAATCAAAAAGCCATCCTTGTTCAACAGCATCAACCACGTATTTTGAGTCGGTATAAATATCCACCATGCTGTTACCAACTTTTAGCGTTTCAAGAGCAACAATAACTGCAAGCAATTCCATTCGGTTATTTGTTGTTAGCCGGAATCCTTCCGATAATTCTTTACGGTGTTTCCCCGACATCAGAACAATACCATAACCCCCCGGACCGGGATTTCCTCGTGCAGCACCATCGGTAAAAATTGTAATTTTTGGAGTCATAGATTTTATAAAAGTAGTAAAATTTTTTACCAAAAAAAGAAAGGATCGGGTTAACCCAATCCTTCCAATTTAATTCATTCTTTATTTTTTTATTGTACGATTGTCATTTCGTCAATTAGTCGGGTACAACCAGCGTACTTATCGATAATGAATAATGTATATCGAATATCAACACTAATTGTTCGTTGGAGTTCGGGTTCAAAAACAATATCGCCACTCATTGCTTCCCAGTTTCCATCGAAAGCAGTTCCGATTAACTCACCATTACCATTAATTACAGGACTACCAGAGTTACCACCGGTAATGTCATTTGTAGAAAGGAATGCTACTGGCATTTTACCATCCCAATTATCTGGATCTTCTTTTTCCATAACACCATCAAGAGTAGTAACATAATCGTAATGAACAGCATCCATAGGATAGTAATCTTTTATTGTTCCATAAGTTAAACGCATTGTAAAGTTTGCATCCGGATACATTGCTTTACCTTCATTTTTTTCTAATATTCCGGCAACATACAAACGATGACCTTTATCAAAATCATCATACATAGGTTCGAGTTTCTTCTGAAGATCAGAATATAACGCATAAATTGATTTCGAAGCAATAAAAGCTGGATCTTTCTGCAATGCTTTTAATGTTGGTTTCTCAAGGAACTTGAAAAGCTTAGTTGAGTCGGTAAACACAGATTTAGCAAACAGTTCATCTACGAACTTATTATAATCGTTTTTGTATTTAGCTTCAATGGTTTTATAAACTTCAGGATGATAATTTTTAGTTACATTCTGAGCATAAATTTTAAACATTGCTTTAGCTACTTTTTGATCTGTTGATGCATTGTAATCTTTATAGAA
This sequence comes from Bacteroidota bacterium, assembly GCA_020049295.1. GTDB lineage: Bacteria > Bacteroidota > Bacteroidia > Bacteroidales > UBA12077 > UBA12077. The sequence goes on along the minus strand of JAIFLC010000014.1, from coordinate 2,620 downwards.
CGAATGAGCTCTGTTTTTAACCATTTGTGAGGCTTTTGCAATATCTTCTGCTTTTGCAGATATTAACGCTTCTTCTAATCTTGAAGCACTCGAAGCGATTGACATTAGCTCAGTTCCTCTCAATAAAGCTTCAGATAAATATTGAGTTACATGCATGTACTCACCACGTGTAGTTAAAGATTTGCTTATAAGGTCTAATGCTTCGCCATAATTTGCTTTTCTTTCTGGTGTTGCATTTACCCAATTGGTAAATTCAGTTTCTTCAACTTTTTTCTTATCGTAAATTTTTAAGCGTTTTAATGCTTTGTTCATTCCAATTGAATTTTTCCAGTAGTTGGTAGAACCAGAATATTTTGAAGAATATTTAATATTTACTGCTGGATCAGCTAGCATATCTTCTAAAATAATTTCCTGACGAACACCACGTATATAAATTCGATTTGCATTTGATATTTTAATTGTTTCATCAACTTCCCATGAAGTCATATATCGTTCTGTGCTTCCTGGGTATCCTAATATCATAGCAAAATCATCGGTTTTAACACCTTTTATTGAAACAGGTAAATGATGTTTTGGTTTATACGGAACATTGGTTGGAGAGTAAGCAGCTGGTTTATTGTCTTTATCGGCATAAATACGGAAAATACTAAAATCACCGGTATGGCGTGGCCACATCCAGTTGTCGGTATCAGCACCGAATTTACCTATTGATGATGGTGGAGCGCCAACCATTCTAACATCAGTATACACTTCGTAAACCATCATAAAATATTGATTTCCGCCAAAAAAGTCCTGAACAATTGCTCTGTAATTTGTACCATCAGTAGCTTCTTTAGTAAGTTCCTGACCTTTAGCAAATGCAGCTTTTTGTCTTTCACCTTCATTCATTTCAGGCTTAATAGCTTCATTTATTTTGCTTGTTACATCTTCGATGCTAACCAAAAAAGTCACAGATAATCCTGGTGTTGGTATTTCTTCTTCCATCGACATAGCCCAAAACCCATCTTTTAAATAATCATTTTGTACAGTACTGTGTTGTTGAATAGCTCCATAACCACAGTGGTGATTAGTTAAAACCAGACCTTGTTCAGAAATAACTTCACCGGTACATCCTCTGCCAAAAATAACAATGGCATCTTTAAGACTGGTATTGTTTACACTATAGATCTGTTCAGCTGAAAGCTTAAGACCCATTTCCTGCATTTTCTGTATGTTTAATTTTTGAATAAGCGGCAATAGCCACATTCCCTCATCGGCTCTTAATGTTGGATTTAACATTAAAACCAATCCTAAAAGCAAAACGGATATTTTTTTCATTTTTTTCTGTTTAAGATTAATATAATGATTACTTTGATTAGTAAACTTTCAAATGGTTTAAAAAACAAAAATAAAGTAATTTTTTAATATACCTTTGCAGATGGTTTTTTGTTCATCAAAATTACTTCGATTCTTCATTTATGGCTGATATTAAAAGAGATATTTTGTCTTTATCTTTAAGTGAGATAAAAGATTTTTTAGAAAAAAACAATGAAAAAACTTTTCGTGTTGCTCAGGTTTATGAATGGCTATGGAAAAAACATTGCAAAAGTTTTGATGAAATGTCAAATATATCCAAGTCTTTGAGGGATTTACTTGATAACCATTTTTTTATTCAGTCGGTAAAACCAGAGAATCTACAAATAAGCAAAGACAAAACCATTAAATTGGCTTTTAGACTTTACGACAATTCTTGGGTTGAAGGAGTGTTAATACCATCAGATGATCGCTCAACAGCATGCATATCATCTCAGGTTGGCTGTAATCTTGGATGTGAGTTCTGTGCAACAGGAAAGCTAGGGCTAAAACGAAATTTAAGTGTAGGGGAGATTTATCACCAGGTTGTCGAAATAATGAATCTTGCCAAAGAGAAATACAATCTTTCCTTAACAAATATTGTATTAATGGGCATGGGCGAACCTTTACTAAATTATGACAATGTATTAAAGGCTATTGAAATGATCTGTTCCGACAAAGGGCTGGGAATGTCTGCTCAACGTATTACATTATCAACCGTTGGCTTACCCCGAATGATAAAACGCCTTGCCGATGATAATGTAAAGTTTGGATTAGCTGTTTCTTTGCATTCGGCAAATGATAAAAAAAGAAGTAGCTTTATGCCTGTAAATGAGCATAATTCGCTTGACTCGTTAAAAGAAGCATTAATCTATTTTAATAAAAAAACAGGGGAGAGGATTACGTTTGAATATCTTTTAATGGACGGAATAAATGATGGAATTGCTGATGCTAAAGAACTTGCTGAATATTGCAAAAGCTTCCCTGTAAAGATTAATTTAATTGAATATAATTCGATAGGTAATTCTAAATTTAAAAAGTCAAATTCTAAAGCAACAGATGCATTTGTAAGCTTTTTAAAGAGCCGCAATATGATTGTAAATGTTCGCCGTAGTCGCGGACAGGATATTGATGCAGCTTGTGGACAGCTGGCTGGAAAAAAAGCGAGATAGGGAAGAGCGAGATTTTAATAAAGGAACTATTTTAATAATTTAATATTAATATGATAACAATCTGCATCAGAGTTTTGGAATAATGGTATATTGGAAAAATGGGTTTCCGTCATGCT
>JAIFLC010000015.1 GCA_020049295.1 Bacteroidota bacterium | reverse complement strand
TTTGGATTTCCGGTATTTAAATTCATAAAGAAACATGTCAAGAAACCGCTGGATGTGCATTTAATGATTATTGATCCCGATCGGTATATAGAGCAATTTCAGAAAGTTGGAGCAGATATTTTAACTGTTCATATTGAAACATGTAATCATTTACACCGAACCATTCAGAATATAAAATCATTAGGAATGAAAGCCGGAGTGAGCTTAAATCCACACACACCTATACATTTACTTGAAGATATTATCGCAGATCTCGATTTGGTTCTAATTATGTCAGTAAATCCGGGTTTTGGAGGACAGAAATTTATTCCAAATGCATTAGATAAAATTAAAAAGTTGAAAAAGCTAATTATCGAAAAAAAATCAAATGCATTAATTGAGGTAGACGGAGGAGTTGATAATACTAATGCTAAATTATTGATTGATGCTGGTTGTGATGTTCTGGTAGCTGGAAATTATATTTTTGGTTCGAATGATCAGATTAAAACAATTTCGGAGTTAAAACATATTTAAAATAAAAAACATTCTGTCTTTGCCCTAAATCCCTAAAGGGAGACAGAATGTTTTTTAATTGTCTTTTCATAATCACCATTCACCAATCACTGTTCACAAATCATTCTTTTCCATCAAGATAATCCTGAAGATAAGCATATCGCTCGGTTAACTTACCATTCTTAGTGATTGTTGCGCGCTCAATAATTCCTGCATCATCGTGGCCAAATAATGATGGATAAACTTTATCGAGTAAGTCAGCTCCAAAATCTGCTGCAGCGTTTCTTGGCAATTCACCTGGCAAATTATCGATTGCCATAACAGTAATATTTTTCGGGCTAATAAAAGGACGTTCATCCTTTCCTGTTAAAGGATTATAACCATAAAATGGATCAGCAATCGTTGAAGCTCGAACAGTTGATGCAATTGGTCCGTTTACATCGCAACTAACATCAGCAATTACAGTTATTTTAAAATCAGGTTCTAGGTAATCTTCTTTTAAAATCATTTTAGGAGATTTTGGATCCCAGAAATGGCAAGCAATATAAATATCGGTAACTTTTGTATACGGTTTAAATGTTGATTCATACTCTTCGGGATGTTTAAAAAAATGAGGTAGATTAAACGGCATTCCACCTTTATGGCGGACATAATGTTCGGGATCGATACGACAGAGAATTGCTTCGTTGAATTCTTGAGTAAGATACTCTTCGGGTGTTACTTCTCGTAAATTAAGTTGTCGCAATGTTTCCATTGCGCCCATAGCTACACGACCGCCACCGGTTACCAGAATTTTTTTCTTTTTAAGTTTAATTAACTTCAGTCCGGCATACATTTCTTCCATATCGTGACATTGATGAGCAGGTTTTAATTTGAACTCATCCATACGGATACCTCTACCACGCAACCCATTATAAGCACCAACAATACCAGCCCAACGACCAAATGCAACAATCCGGGCACCATTATAATCGGTAAGGTATTCATAATCGACTAAACGTATTTTCTTTCTAATGATTTCTTGCAATAGCTCCCTGTTATAAGGTTGCTTTTTCGCCACATGAGCAAAGAATAAATATGTTTTATTCGCGATTAAGGAAGCAGGATTAACCTCTTTTACACCCAGAAGAATATCGCAATCGTTTAAATCTTCTTTCATTTCCAGGTCAAGATACGTATACTCTTCATCAGTGTAGCAACGAAGATCGCTAGGTTGAACAAATAACTCGACATTTGGAAAACGCTCCAGCATTTTAACTGCAAGTGGCGGTGTAACCGGCACTCGTTTATCGGGTGGATTTTTTGTTTCGCGTAGAACACCTACTTTAATCTTTTTACTCATATTTTTTTCTTATTATCGACTTTAGAGGCTATAAAATTACTTTTTTTTCACCAAAAACCTTCAATTGGCTTTATATTTTTGTAACTTCGCAGTCCCATTAAGGGGCTGTTTTGGTTTTGACGGTAATGTAAATTGGAGTGTAAGCATGTCGAGCTTTGTGTTTTGGCTCGTAAATCTCAATTCTCAAAACAATAAACGGCGAAAATAATTACGCGCTTGCTGCTTAATTCACTCAGTGAATTAGCTTAATCCAGTGGCCTAGGTGCTACAGGACGAGCTGTCTCTCAAAGGGCGTTGTTTAACCGCACTTGATAATGAGGCATCGTAAATGTTGAACTAGCCCGGTTGGCGCTTCGATGACCAGGCGAAAATAAAGAAGCTAAGGGTTGGTTCGGCTGCTCTTTGCCAGGCCAATCACGAAAAACAATAAAGAGATAAGCATGTAGAAAACATTTGGGTTTCTTATTCGGACGCGGGTTCGAGTCCCGCCAGCTCCACTCTAACTAAGTACAAATCAGTACAAAACGCACTAAAATTAATGATTTTAAGAGAAACTTCGGTTTCTCTTTTTTCATTTTAATTGGTTTATATTAACAAAATGTGTTTTGAATTTATGAATTACTGATTGGTAAATAAATTATGGTTTGAGCTTTGCATTTACCAATAATTTTGTTCAATAAAGTTCAGTTGTAAATTTTTTTTTTGAGTTTTATAATAAGTATTATTTAGAAAAATCAAAGAGTGGTTCTATGGCTTTGGTGCTAATCAATTCATAATTTACTTTTATATTTATTATTCTTATATTCAACTATATATTTGTTTGCAAAATATTTTTTTTTATACATTTATACTTTTTACATTCTTGTTTATTTAAATAAATTTTCCTTAAATGAAAAAAATTGTAGTACTTCTGTTATTATCATTTATACTAGAAATTTCAGTATTTTCACAAATTCCAAAAAAGTTTAATTACCAAGCAGTTCTTAGAGATTTAAACGGAGATGTTATTGCAAATAAGCAAAAGAACATTACGATAGAAATCTTGAAAGAAAATCAAAATGGAGAGGTAGTTTTTACAGAAAACCAAACAGTAACTACCACATCTCATGGAGTAATTAGTATAATTGTTGGTTCTCAGAACGATATAGGGTTAATCGACTGGAGTGCAAATGATTACTTTATTAGAATTACCATTGATGGAGTGATATTGGGTGAAAATCAGATTCTTAGTGTTCCAATTTCAATTCATTCGGAGACTGCCACCAGACTGAAGGAAAATCCTGTTGAGTCAGATCCGGTTTTTACTCTTTGGGATAAAACATCAGGAATAATAATCACAGAAAATCAAATAGTTGACCTGCAAGACTATACTTTGGAAGAGCTAGATCCTTCTTTAACAGCCAATTTCGATTTTAGCAATGCAAATACAAATGATATACTTCAGTTTAATGGAGATAAATGGGTAAAGTTTACTCCAAATTTTTTAACACAATATTCTGAAACTGATCCTGTTTTTGGAGCATGGAACAAGTCTACAGGAATAACTATAAACGAATCCCAAATAAGCGATTTGAAAAACTATGTGATTGCCGAAAATGATCCAAAGTTTTTTGAGAACTTTGATTTTGCCGGTGCCCAACCAGGAGATATTCTTACATATAATGGTAATAAATGGGTAAAAGCAACACCCCAATATCTAATCGAATATACTGAGGTACAAGCTTTAAAGGATGTGCTTGAACTCGGAAACGATGCAAACTTTAAACAAATAAAAAATCTTAGTGATCCATCTGAAAGTAAAGATGCAGCTACAAAGCAGTATGTTGATAGTAAGTCATTGCCAAGTGGATCGCAGCTTGGTGAAATGATGTATTGGGATGGAAGTCAATGGTTAACAATTGCTCCAGGAACCTATGGTCAGCAATTAACATTTTGTGATGGAAAACCAGTTTGGGGATTTTGTCTTCCAATAATAACCACAATACCTGTAACAAACAATATTGGATCAAATGCCACATCAGGTGGAATCATCACAAATAATGGAGGTTCTTCAATTATTCAAAAGGGTATTTGTTGGAATACCTCACCATTGCCAACAATTAACAATAATTTAATAATCGAAGAGTATGGTGAAAATAATTTTACCATTACTATTTCGGGATTGACCTCTGGCATAACTTATTATGTACGAGCATATGCGATTAGTGGAGGTGGTGTTGGGTATGGCAATGAAATCTCCTTTGTAACATCAATTGCTCTGCCATCGGTAACAACTTTAGATGTAGCCGAGGTTATGGCGGATCATGCCAAATGTGACATAAGTATTAATAATACAGGCGGGGATGCTATTGTTGCAGGTATTTGTTGGAGTACTAATCCAAATCCAACGATCAGTGATAACAAAACAGAAGATATTACTTCAACGGGATCATTTAGATGTGATTTAACAGAGCTAGCAATAAATACAACTTACTATGTAAGAGCATATGCCACTAATTCGCAGGGGACTGCTTATGGTGATGAGTTTTCTTTTACAACTCAAAATGGAGTGGTGGAAATCTATACTTCTGAACCAGTTGAAACAAATACTACTTCGACAAAGAGTGGAGGATTGATATATAGCGATGGAGGATCACCAATTACTCAACGAGGTGTTTGCTGGAGTACTTTATCAAATCCAACAATTGATGATGATCTTACCAATGATGGTGAGGGCCTTTATGAATTTACAAGTAACATAATTAATGTAACACCTGGTACTACCTATTATGTAAGAGCCTATGCAATTAATAATACTGGCATTTACTATGGAGATGAATATTCATTTACCACTTTAAGCGGGATACCAATTATTACAACTATTGAGGTTTCCAATATTTCCAATTTTGGTGCTGAAAGCGGAGGTATTATTGACGATGATGGCGGTACTGAGGTTCTGTCACGAGGTGTTTGTTGGAGTACTTCTTCAAATCCTACAATTGATAACAGTAAGACTGAGAATGGAGTTGGAACAGGAACTTACACTAGTATCCTTGAAAACCTTAATCCAAGTACGACATATTACGTTAGAGCTTATTCAACCAATATAATTGGTGTTGCCTATGGTGAGGAGAAAGTATTTACAACTTATGATGGCACTCCAATAATATCCACTTCAGCAATATCTGCTATTACATCGACCAGTTTTACTGCGGGTGGTGATGTAAGCAACGATTTTGGATCTACAGTTATTGCAAGAGGAATATGCTGGAGTACTAATCCAAATCCTACGATTGACAATAACAAAACAGAGGAAGGGAATGGATTAGGTAGTTTTACAAGTACTGGTAGTGGATTAACCGAATGGACAATATATTATATAAGGGCATATGCTACAAATAGCTATGGTACCGGATATGGCGATGAAATTAAGTTTATGGCAAATAATCCGGTAACTGATTTTGAGGGAAATACTTATAAAACCGTTAAAATAGGTACACAGATATGGACTGCCGAGAATCTAAAATCGACTGTATTAAATGATGGAACTCTTATAAATTCTGTTCATCCGAATGCAAGCTATATATGGTATAATAGTGATATCTCATATAAATCGTTCGGAGCATATTATAATGGATATGCAGCAATTACAACAAAAATGTGTCCTGTCGGCTGGCATGTACCATCAGATACCGAATGGACAACTTTAACAGATTATTTAGGAGGTACCGATGTAGCAGGTGGAAAACTAAAAGAGGAGGGAATTTTGAATTGGACCAGCCCAAATACTGGAGCAACTAACGAAACACTATTTTCAGCAATGCCCCTAGGAAATGCTGATGTAATAAATATTGCTCATTTCTGGTACTTTTTGGATAGAGCCTATTTTTTAACATCAACACCTATTAATGAAGAATTGAATGATTATCTCTGGAATCGATATTTGGAGTATAATAGTGCTAAAATTTATAGATCTCAATTTTCGAATTCAGAAATGTACGAATATGGCTCAATTCGCTGTGTAAAAGATTAATAATTGAAATTGTATTATAAATAGTCGGAATTAAGATAGATCAGAGATATAGGTAAGTACTCGCAAATTCTTTTGCAGTTTAATATCAATACAAATTGATTTTGGTTAGTATATCTGCTCTATAAATAGAGAAAGAAAGTTTTAGTATTTTCGATAAAGGATTTTATTCTCAAGAATCATATAAATACTTTTTCAGCAAATTAATAGTTTACCAACTATATTTGTTTTTTTACTTATAATTTGAAAGTATTTAAATTCATAGGATTAGTTGTATTCGTTTTGGTTTTTTACCAAAGCTATGCACAAAAACCAGGATATTCAATCAGGCTGGTCGCTGTCGATTATTTGAGTGAGGAATTGGGCTGGATTAATAAAAAACATTCCGGATATGCCATCGATAGTAATGCTGTTGATGATACCTTAAAAAACATTCTGAATAATCTTCGGATGAATGGCTATATGGCTGCCTCTATCGATTCTGTTTTATTTGATACCACAAACGTTATTGTAAACCTCTTTATTGGTGATCAATATAGTATCAAAAACCTCGGGATTACTGGAATTAATCTGGATGCAGAGAAGTTAGTTGGATTAGATAAAAATCAATCAGAAGGTGAAACATACAGTTTTGCCGACCTTGATGAAATAAAGCAGCAAATTTTAACTTATTGCGAAAACACCGGATATCCATTTGCCCGCATTATTGCTGATCAATTTATAGTACATGATAAACAACTTTCATTAAGACTAAATGTTGAAAAAGGTATATTTTTTACGATTGATACGATCGTTATAAAAGGGGAGTCAAAAATAAAATCATATTTTATTAATAGGTATATAAGAATAAAACCCGCCAGCTCCACAAAAAACTCTAAACTAGCAAGTTAGAGTTTTTTAATTTTATTTCTGTAATGAAACTATTTATTTAGTTTAAGATGCTAATTTTAGAAATTTACTAAATCAGTATTCTTTTTAGTAATTCAATGAATTCAACACAACCTCTTTATATGTTCTTCCAATAGGAATTTCTTTCCCTTTTATAATAACAGTTGAAGCTGTAAATCCAGATACTTGCGAAAGAGAAATAATAAAGGATTTATGAGCTCTAATGAATTGATTTTTTGAAAGACAACTCTCATATTCGGCCATTGTTTTACGTGAAAGAAAAGTTTTTTCAAGAGTATTTATTTTTACGTATTCGCCAAATCCTTCGAGAAAAAGAATTTTATCTAATTGTACTTTATAAATTGTCTTTCCGTCTTGTACAAAAATGTATGAAATATCTTCTTTTTTATTGGTTTCGGTTTTATTCAAACAATTTGATTTTTCCTGCCTTTCACAGAATTTATTAATAGCTTTAAGAAATCTTTCAAACGAAATTGGTTTAAGGAGATAATCAACCACATCAAGGTCGAAACCATCCAGTGCATATTCTCTATAAGCAGTGGTAATTATAACATATGGTGGATGAGGAAGTGATTTAAGAAATTCAAGCCCTGTTATTTTAGGCATATTGATATCAAGAAACATCAGGTTGATGTTTTGGTTTTTTAAAATTTCAATAGCTTGCATCGCGTTTTTACATTCGGCTACCACCTCAACAAAATCGAACTTTGAAAGGTGTGATTTAATAACCTTTATAGCAAGCGGCTCATCATCAATTATGATACATTTTGTATTCATTTATTGTTAAAGTTGAATTTCGAGAAAAACATTAAACGTATTTCTATTGCTAACAATTTCAAGAGAATGCCTATTTGGATATATCAATTGCAATCGACGCTTTGCATTTTCAATACCAATACCTGTAACTGATTTATCATCCTCAATTACTTTACTGTTAAACACATTAAAATTAAGCCAATTGTCATTCAATGTCAAGTTAATATCTATTCTGGGGTTTCCCGTATCTTTACTTGCCCCATGCTTAAAACTATTTTCGATAAAAGTATGAAGAATCATTGGGGCAATAAATTTGTTTTTATAATCTCCAACAATAGATGTATTAATTATTAAAGTCTTATCGTACCTAAGTTTTTCAAGTTCGATATAACTTTGAATAAAATCAACTTCCTTCTCGAGGGATACTTTTTCTGAATTACAATCATAGGTAATATAACTAAGAAGATCAGACAGTTTTATTATTATTTCTGGAGTTTTTTCTGATTTTTCAAGTGAAAGAGAATACAAATTATTGAGTGTATTAAATAAGAAATGAGGATGTATCTGACTTTTTAATAATTTAAGTTCTGTATCTCTCAATTTAAGTTCAGACTCAAGTTTTTCATTAATTACTTTTTGGTAGTTTAGTTCATTTTCTTTATATAGGGTTGAAACCTTGTACCACAACAAAGGAACCATACAATATACCAGCTTCATTGAACCAGCAAAATAGTTAGGAAGTGAAACCTTCCAATCTATTATGTATGGCTCAACAATATATTTTATTGGAAAATATAAAAACATTGGTCCTATCAATGTAATTGCAATAACCATTAGTGAAAAAATCAGCAATCTTTTTTTTAAAAAGAAAATTGGTAGGATTATTTCTGAAACCAAATGAGTTGCCAATATTGCAAATGGTAATAAAACAAGATTTAATAAAACAGAAATTTTTAAAGATACCACGAAGCTATTTTCAGGAAAATATGAAGTTTCTATGGATAACCTATAACTGACAAATAGAATAAAGTAAAACAACCAATATATAATGTAATAAAGAAAAGTCTTATTAAAAACTTTTAAAACATGCATATTCATTTTTTCAAGTATTTTAACAAATTTAACATCTCTATATCTTATTTAAAATAAAAATGTATTGAATGTTATTATAATACCATTTTTTACCTATTAAAAAGGAAATTATACGAATAAGTGAATAATTGGTATTAATTATTCACTTATTCGTGATTTTTAGTACTTAATAATTACTTCTTGGCAGTTAGCCACTTTTTAAAGAATAGAGTAATTCAATAAGATACCTTTGGTTATTAATAATTTAAATTTTCAGCTATGGAGGAGATTATTAATAATGAAAATCTAGTTATCCATTATCGTAAAGATGATTATTGCCTGGTATATAATTTTATTGGTCAGTGTAAATCCGATCTGATTATTGATACCTGTAAGCATACCATGATCAATAATAATAATAAAGTACAGGCAATCATTGCAGTATTTTCAAGCACGAAACTATCTGGAAGTCCATTAAATGATTTTTTTAAAAAGGAATACTTTCCATACTTAGTAAAAAGGGGTCTTCTCTGCTGTGCATTTGTAGTACCTTATGATATAGATATTTGGGCAAATATTGATAAGCTGCAGAAACAGCTATTTTTTATGGAATCTAAACTCTTTACCGAGTATGAAAAGGCAGATATCTGGATTAAATCAAGATTACAATAAGCATCATCCATTAGTTTTTACAACATAAAACTATTATCATGAAAAAAATATCATTTATAAGGGAATTGCATCTTACAAATCTTTTCCAAATAAAGGAAATTCCATAAAGGGGTATTTAATTGCAGTTCGCAGGTAAAATATTGTAGTTCATTCTATTTTGAGAATTGTATTGCGTCTTTTTAGATTATGTCAGGGTCTTTAGATTAGTGAACAAAGAATTTTTAATACTAAAACCACAAAAAATCATGAAGAAAATGACACTAATGAAAACCACCGTCTTAATTGCCATTTTATTATTTAGTAATTTAGGCTATTGTATATCTCCCAATTACTCTATAACAGGCAATGCTGGGCAAGAAATCAATCTACCACTATCAGATAGTATTAATCCAGTTGACGTTTTTGAGCAAGTATGGCAGGTCTTTAACACCAATTATCCTTACTTTGAACACAAAGGAGTTGATTGGTCTGCTTTGTATAAGGTTTACAGAGCAAAGATAACTCCACAAACAACCGATGAAGAGCTATTTAATATCCTTAGTAGATTACTCGGTCATCTAAACGACGGAAATGTTACTCTTAGTAACAGAAAAACGGAGTTTAATTCAGGCACATCAAATGGACTTAAAATGGAAGATTTTGATTGGAAATTGGTTCGCGATAAGTATCTAAAAGGTAGCTTTAAGTCAACACCTGATAGCTTGATTTTTTACGGGTGGATAGATAATGAAGTCGCCTATTTACGTTTAAGAAAATACCCTGCTTCTGAAGTTATTGACAAATACTTTGATCCCATTATTCAGGAATTTATGAAAGCAAAGGGTGTTATTATTGAAGTAAGGGGTAATTCCGGTGGTACCGCTTCGGGAGTAGATGCAATAGCAAGTCGTTTTGCCGATAAACAAAGACTATTTGTTAAAAACCATAATAGAACTGGAGCTGAAAAGGATTTTAACAACATTACTTATCAATATTTACTACCCAAAGGCCCAGCACAATTTACAAAAACGGTAGTTCTGCTTCAAAACAGATTTTCTGCATACGTTTCTGATAATTTTGCCCTAGCAATAAGAACTCTTCCTCATGCAGTATCGATTGGAGAATTTACTGGTGGAAGTTCTTCAAATTTTTACTCAGAAAGACTTATCAACGATTGGTTAATTAGATTGCCATGGAATTATATCACCGATCAAAATGGAGTTTGTTGGGAGGGAATTGGAGTTCCACCTAATCTTCGGATAATAAATACCAAAGAAGACATTAAAGAAGGTAATGATAAGGTTTTAGAATTAGCTATTGATGTTATTAAAACAGGTGGATATGCAAGAAAAGAAGCG
>JAIFLC010000061.1 GCA_020049295.1 Bacteroidota bacterium | reverse complement strand
GATTATGAAAAAGAAGGAGGACCTCTATGGCTAAAGGAATCGAAATAAATGTGTTTTAATAAACTAACCTGATGATCAAAATAAATAGTTTGAATCTGATCAGAAACAGTAATGATAGTATTTTCGGAATAAAAATATGCAACAGGCGAATCAACATACTTCGTTAAAGTAGTGTTAATATTAAAATGACAATGATTATGTGCTTCGGAATGATGATCGTGACTTGAAAAGAAAGATACAAAATCAATTTTATGTTTATCAGACGAATTATTTGTGTGTGATTTGCATTCCTCGACCGACTCATTATGATGATTATGCGGAATAATAGTATGAGCAAAGATAATTGTCCAAGCAAAAAGTAACGGAGCTAATATGATTGCCTTATTTTTTATCACGCGATAAAGATAAATCTAAAATCATAAATACAAAACTATATAAATTATTTATCCAGTTTACGCATGGATGTTGAATAAACCTCATCAAAGTATGCATCCATCTCAGGATTTAAACCTCGGGCACCAGCAACAACCTGTTTTGCCCAATCGAGGTATGCTATTTTGCGATCTTCAGACCAGCCTTCGGGCGGATCATCAATAATATCCTGAATATTGCATATTTTATCGGCAATTTTGAGTTTTTTTGATCTGTCGGATAATTTGGGTGTGAGCTGAACCTGCATCTTTTTGCGCTCTTCAACAGAAAGGGTTTTGTTATCAGTAACTTCTAAAACAGTAAGCAACACATTTTCACCAAACATTTGCAAAATGATATCCGATAAGCCTTTAATCTGCTTTTCGCCTTGAGCTGTATCTTCAACAACATCGTGCAAAATTGCAGAGATAATTAAATCAGTATCATCCTCATCAAAATCGATTAATATTTTAGCTACTCGTATTGGGTGATTAATATATGGGATTTTGCCAATTCCCTTTCGGGTTTGGTATTTATGCCGGTTTGCAGCAAACTCAAGCGCTTTAAATATTTTATTTAGGTTTTCCATAATTCCAAAACTTAAATATAGCAAAACTTTTTGAAAATTGGAAACTCATGTGGCCATCTGTAGATTGTTATGTATGCAAATGCCATCGAGCAGGGTATGTCCATTTTCGTCTGTGTCTTCAAGCATGCTAAATAATTTGTTCATTATTTGTTTTGATACAGCTACTAATTGATTTTTTTATGTTTTGCATAATATGCTGAAATAGCTGTCTAATAATACATTTTATAAATCAAAAAAAAGGCAACCTTAAAAAGGCTGCCTCTAAAAACTTTGTTCTTATTATTAAGAAATAAAGTTTAATTACTTCATATTTAAGAACAAAGCAGAATTATGGTAATATAACTTCATCAATAACGTGAATTACTCCATTAGTTGCTAAAATATCTGTATCAACGATAGAAGCATCAGTTGTTCCAAGCGATAAAGCTGCATCAGTATCTGTTATAGTTAATGAGCTTAAGTTAAGTGTAAAATCGCCTCCTAGTGAAGTTACTGTCAAACTCAATAGATTTGGCAAATCGGTTGAAAATACACGGCCACTCAAAACATGGTACTTCAACACAGCTTCAATAGTTCCAATTCCGACAGCGGCAACCAAAGCATCAAAATCTGCAACTCCGGCTAAATTGTACAACGATTCAAAAGCAGCATCGGTTGGTGCAAATACGGTAAATGGACCATCGCCACTTAATATAGTAATAAGATCAGCAGTATTTTCGTTGTTTTCAACGGCTGTTAATGCAGCAACTAACTGTCCAAATTCTGCACCTGATGAAGCTTGTGAAGCGGCCACTGCAATCTCAACAACATTTTCTGAGGTAGGTACTAATGTTCTATCAATTAAGTGTACAACTCCATTATCATAATCCAGTGCTCCACCAGAAAGTGTTGCAGCAGTAACCTTTGTTAGCCCATTAATAAATGCCCCATTATCGTTAATACTTAAGTAAAAATCGCCACCTAACGAGGTAATTGCAGAACCGGTTGTAGGTAATCCATCACCAAAAACTTCGCTACCTAATACATGATAAGTAAGAATTGGTGTTAAATCATCAGCTGTCAAACCATTTAAGCTCGTAATTCCAGCAGCTTCAAAAGCAGCATTATCAGGAGCAAATAAAGTAAAATTAGCTTCAGTATCAATTAATGTGCTTAATAGATTTGCTGTAACAACTGCTTCGGTTAATATCGAAAAGTTTTTATTAAAGTATGCAGGTTCAACAATTGTATTTACAATGCTTAGCTCTAATTCAGGAACTAATACTGCATTAACAACATGCACTATACCATTGGATGCTTCGATATTAGCTGTACCTACCATAGCATTGTTAATCATTACATTGTCCCCATCAATATCAACAGTAATTTTGTCGTTAGCACTTAAAATGGTAGCAGCCATTTGTCCATCAGTTAAGTCAGTTGACATTAAAGCAGCTGATGAAATAACATGATATTTTAAAACACGTTCTAAAACATTTAATGGAATATCGTCTAAACTACTCTGTCCAATAACACTCAATAAAGCCGTAAAAGCATCGTTGGTTGGAGCAAAAACAGTGTATGTACCTTCTGCACTTAAAGCGCTTACTAAATCAGGAAATTTAGTCAAGGCTTCAACTAAAATGCTTAATGAAGGAGTAGCTGAGGCAATTTCTACAATATTATCTTTTGGCAATTCAAATCCTTCAGGAAGCAGCACTTCATCAATTATATGTACTACTCCGTTCGAAGCTTCAACATTAGCTATAATAACCATTGCTGTTCCGTTTAATGTAACTGAATTTCCAGAAATAGCAACATTTATTGATTTTCCACTTAATAATGTTTGCACATTGCCGTTAGATAAATCAGATGACATTACTTTCCCGCTCACCACATGATATTGCAATACTTCAGCCAAAAGTTCAGGATTAGCAAGTAACGTTTCCAAAACGCCTTCATCTAATGATTCAAATGCAGCATTTGATGGAGCAAATACGGTGAAAGGTCCTGTACCTTGAAGTGCAGTTGTTAAATCCGCCGCAGTAATGGCAGTAACCAGAGTGCTAAGAGTTGATGTGGCTTGAGCCAGCTCAACGATATCATTCGTTGGCATTGGTGTAACATCATTTTCATCATCTTCACAAGCAGTGAATACGAACGTCGCAAGTAATGCAACCACTAAAAAACTAAATAAATTTCTACTTTTTGTTTTCATGTCTATTGTTTTTAGTTAATAATTTCTGATTTAAAAACAATATGTAAACACGTAGAAATTTTTTTTGTTTAATTTTTATTACCTTTTATTAAACATTCTAAATAATTTTATTGTGCAATTTATTCGCATAATATTGATAATATTGATGTTTATAAGCACATATCTCTGTCTAATTTAAATTATCATTATTTAAACATTTTATAAAAAATCGGGCTGACGTTAACGCAATGTTTACCTGCGGCTGTAAAATCAACTTAGGTAACATAGTTTATTATTTCGCCCAGACTGCATTTCTGCAGGAGCTGGGCGTTTGTTCTTTCCTTCTGCGCGTATCTGAACTCGCGCGTATATAAGGGTATTAATTATTATATTCGTTGGCCATATTTATCAATCCTCCAATATATTTAGTGCAATCTACTGGATTTGTTCCCATTTTTGAGCCGAATACTGAATTTATTTCTCCATATTCACCTGCTTCAAGCTTTGATAATACACTTTGATTATCAGAAACATATTCTTGTATTTTTACTGTAACAAGATCTTTAGCATTTTCACCACCCTTTTGAATTAGGCATGCGTAAGTGGAATTAACATAATCAATTTCTCCCTGATCATCTAATAGTGCCAAATTACCAACTCTAACAGCTCCAAGGTTTACATATTTTTTATAAAGGTTTAATTTCCCCTCAGTAATTATTTCGAATAAATAATATTTAGGAAATGATGCAGCACTTGCTGCTGTTAAATCTGCAAACTTTACTTTCATGAATTTTTTTCCATTTTCTAACGTATATGATTTAACATCTTTTACTTTTAGTTCTGCTAATTCTTTTGATTTAAATTTTTCGTCTGAATTAAATCGTTGATACTGATCATCTGTTATGTAAGAAACACTGTTTTGAAATTCATCTGCATACTCCCAGCAAAAGTAAATGTAAACATCCTTTTTATTCCCATCTTCAAGCATAATTTGGCCTTTTTGATAATTCGCAAGGTTAGTTTTTTGAGCATAAACAGAGCTTGTCAGAATGCTTACTAAAGCACATACAAATAGTAATTTTTTCATAATAATTTAGAGTTTTTATTGTTTAGTTTATAAATGTATCCTTTTTTTTAACACTTTGAAGTTTTATTTGTTTTTACAAAACAATGGTAGTGCTAACCTTTTTCGAACAGGCAATACAACATGTCGGCGCCAGCTGGATTCCATATTGCACGCGTCTGAAGACGCGCGCGAACTGGGGCATTACTTTATATCCAGCTTGCTGGTGATTGTTCAACCATTAAGGGATTGTAGAAAAATCAGGTATTATTTTTCACAATAAGCACCTTTCTTCGAACGCTAGTGCGAAATCATTAATTAGATAAAAAAAGGATTTTTCTATTGTTAACTTCTCCAAAATTTGGTTTTAGGATTGCTAATTTTCCATTAGCCATCCAGTTTTGGCTTTCATAACGCCAAGAACAATTGAAATTATAAGCATTATCAAGCTAAATATCAGTGGATTCTGCATTGTTTCACTAAAGACTGTTTCTTTGTTAATTTTATTAAAGTACTCATTCGATCTATTAGAGTCTTTTAATATCTCATAACATAAGCCAATATTAAAATTTAAGTTGTTTTGAATTATATCTTTTTTTATCTTACTGTAGCAAAGTATTGCTTTTTCGGGGCTTTGACCAATTAATTCATTACCTAAAGTAAACCATAACTTATCAATGGTTTTTACCTGTTCATAATAAACGTTGGCGTTTTCAATATCCTGATTACCAAACTCTAAAATATACCCTTTTGCAAATAATGCAGAATTATAATTCAAATCTTCCTTTTTTGCCGTTATAAACCATTCGTCCAGATCAGTATGAACCTGTTGAAAATCATTTGTTTTAAGTGATTTTTTAAAATCTTGATCGAGTTTTTTAAAGTCAATTGTATTCATTTTTATAGCTATTTGGTAATTATAAGGTGTTAAAGATTTTTGATTTTACTTACAACCACTTAACCAGGCAAAAATCTTGTCGGTGCGGCAGATCCGGATTTTTTGCATACATCCTTATCCCTGCATCAAATACACCTGGCTCGGTTGGTACAATGTCGAGCGAATAGGTTACAACTGAGTTTTCTACCTTTTTAACCTCAAAATCCTGAGTATGGGTAATTTTTACATTTTCACTATCTATCGGTTCTGCAACAACCAGTTCAATTCCAATATCATTCACATTTAGTCCGTTTAACTTTACTTCGACTGTTGCATTGTACTTTTTGCCAATTACAATAGGTTCTTTTGATACATCGAATTGTTTGATAGAAACGATTTCTATGCTTTCCCAGTTTCGTGATACATTCTTTTTCCATGCTGCCAGATCTTTTGCTAATTGGAAATCATCGTCAATTATTCTTTTTCCTCGTTCTGCCAATTTATAATAATACTTATTTTCATAATCAGTAAGCATACGATGCGTAGTAAACTCAGAAGCTATTTTAGCAATTGAATTTTTAATAAATCCAACCCATTTTTCGGGCAAACCGTTTTTATTTCGACTATAATATGCCGGGATTATTTCATTCTCAATAATATTGTAAATAGTCTCCACATCAAGCTCATCCTGATAATCGTTATTATCATAAGTTTGTTCTTCGGGCAGAGCCCATCCAGCATCGGGTTTATAACCTTCAACCCACCAACCATCGAGAACGCTAAAATGCAACACACCGTTCATTACTGCTTTCATACCACTTGTTCCTGATGCTTCTAATGGACGTGTTGGGTTGTTTAACCAAATATCAACTCCCTGAACCATATTGCGTGCTAACTCCATATCATAGTTCTGGAGAAAAATAACCTTGCCAATAAATTCGGGACGTTTCGAAACCTCAACAATCTTTTTTATCACTTCCTGCCCGGCCAAATCATTTGGGTGTGCTTTTCCGGCAAAAATAAACTGAACGGGTTTGTCGGGATGATTTACAATTTTACTTAGTCGTTCTATATTTCTGAATAATAAATAAGCTCTTTTATAGGTTGCAAAGCGACGTGCAAAACCAATGGTTAGAACATTTTCGCGTAGTTTCTCCCTAATCTCAATAATCTGCTTTGGATTATCATATTTCATTGTTTCGGGCTCAAGCAATCGGGCACGAATGTAATTCATCAGATTTTTCTTTTGAATTTGACGTATTTCCCAGATTTTGCTATCACCAACCTCATAAACTTTGTTCCAGCATTCTGCCGAATAGTTGTGATCTGCAAATTCGGAACCCAACTCTAAATTACACAAGTTTTTCCAATCGGCTGATGCCCATGTTGGGAAATGCACTCCATTTGTAACATAACCAATATGAAGTTCATCGGGAAAATATCCTGGCCACATATTCTTAAAAATATCCTGACTAACCTTTCCATGCAACATACTTACTCCATTTACCTCCTGTGATAAATTAGCAGCAAGAAAACTCATCGAGAATTTTTCGTTCGGATTATCGAAATTTATTTTCCCTAGATCAATAAATTGCTCCCAAGGGATTTTTAATCTTTCTGGGTAATGAGCTATATATGTACGAAGTAGGTTTTCAGGAAAAGCATCATGTCCTGCAGGTACAGGTGTATGAGTAGTAAATAACGCTGTAGATCTTACCACCTCCAGCGATTCAGTAAATGACAGTTTTTCTGTTTTTATTAAACCATTTATTCTTTCAATGCCTATAAACGCAGCATGTCCCTCATTGCAATGATATACATCGGGATTAATACCCAACGCATCTAATGCTCTTATACCTCCAACGCCAAGTAATAGCTCTTGCTTTAATCTATTTTCGAGATTTCCGCCATACAAATGATGAGTAATAGATCGATCTTCAGGCAGATTATCTTCGAAATCGGTATCGAGTAATAATAAATCATTGCGTCCAACCTGAATTTTCCATATTCGGGCATATAATGTTCTTCCAGGAAATGCAATTGATATAGTAACCCAGTTTCCTTTTTTGTCACGAATGGGTATTGCCGGTATTTTTGAAAAATCCTGCGGATCATAAACGGCAATCTGCATGCCCGTTGTTGAAATTTGCTGCGAGAAATAACCATATCGGTACAATAAGCCAATACCAATAATATCGGTGTTTTTATCGCTTGCCTCTTTTAAATAATCGCCTGCAAGTATGCCTAAACCACCAGAATATATTTTAAGAGAACAATGTATTCCAAATTCCATCGAGAAATATGCCACCTTGGGTCCTTTACGTTCTTTCTTTTTATCCAAATACAATTGAAAATTTTGATAAACTTCCTGCAATCTTCTCAGAAAATCCTCATCTTTTTCTAATATCTGGTATTTTTTAAATGATATTTTTTCGAGAAATAAAAAGGCATTATACCCGCTTTCTTTCCACAATTCCTTGTCAATGCTTTCGAAAAGCTCAAGTGCCTCATGATTCCAGCTCCACCAGTAATTCCGTGATATTTCATCGAGTGCTTCGAGCTTTTTAGGAATGTTTTTCTGAATCATCAGTCTTATCCAATTGGGTTTATTTATTGCAACCAATTGTTCAACATATGGCAATTGTTCCTGCCTATCCTGATCAAGCAGTTTATCTATTCTTTCATCCACTTTGCTTAATGCAATGCTATATGCTTTATAATAATGCTCAATTAAATTTTCCCACAAAGCAATTAATGATACATCAACAGCATTCTTTTTATACAATTCCCGTGCATCATTATCTAAAACGGCAAATTTGGTTATATAATCAACCATTGATTTTACTACAAAACTATCATTTGTATCTGTTCGGTTAATTACTTCTATTCCAGGATGATTTTTTTTGTAATAATCATTTACCCACAATCCAAATCCAGCAAGAGTTGTAGTTATTGTGGGTACTTCGAAAGCAAGACTTTCAAGAGGCGTATAACCCCATGGCTCGTAATAGGATGGGAAAACAGTTAAATCTAATCCTATCAGCATTTGATAATAAGTTTTGTTGACAATCCCATCATTACCATCAAGGTAACAAGGAACAAAAAATAGTTTCACTTTATCTGTTTCGCTATTGTTTAAGCCAAGCTCATGAGCTTTTCGAAGAATAGGATCAGTTTCAGGATCAAGAAGATAATGTGTAATATACTTATTGCTCAACACGATAACATTTTCATTATCCTTATCCATGAGGTTATGAAATACATCTTTTCGTGGCCCATGATGACCGGCAGGAACCATAATGAATGCCAGAATATTTTTTTTCAGGTTTTCACTTTTATTAAGCTCACCCAGCGCATCAAGGAATAAATCTATACCCTTGTTTTTAAACTCATACCTACCTCCCATTCCAATAAAAATACTGTCCTTTGGAACCTCGCAGGTTAAAAGAGCTTCGGCTACTTCGTAAAATTTTATGCGGGCTTCAACCCTCTCGAGTTTAAACTCATCGCCTGTTGGAACAAAACTATTTTCAAATCCATTTGGTGTAACCAGATCAACTTCTTTTGCCAAAAAACTAGCACATTCTTTCGATGTAATTTCACTTACTGTAGTAAAACAATCGGCAACATTAGCAGATAGCTTTTCGAGCGATTGTTTTGAAACTACATTAAATTCCAGTGCTTTGATATCAGGATTATATTTTTCCATATTATCATAAAGAGGATAACCATTGCCAGCAATTGATCGGCCCAACACTGTAGCATGGGTAGTAAAGACAGTAGCTACTTGTGGTGCGGCATAATCGAGATACAATAAACCGGAACCAGTCATCCACTCGTGAAAATGAGCAACAATTTTGTGACTTCGGCTTAAAAAATAACGAGTATAGCTTTCAATCACCTTACCTGCAGCATAGCCAAACAATGCAGGTTCGATATAATCCCATTGACCTCCAAGAGAATCGAGTTTAAATTTTTCCCAGAAAACCTTAAATATCTCATCTTTTTGTGAAATAAAAGTTGAAAAATCGACGAGTATCGCAACAGGTTTTCCGACTATATTCCAATGTCCTATCCTAATTCTTAATCCTTCAGCCGCGGCTCTTTCGCGCCACGATTTAAGCATCTGCCGGTCTTCGATAAACTCCGGATGATCGGATGTATGCATAACGATATCAGGACCAATAAAAATATGATTGTTTTTTAAAACCTTTGATAACACTAAGGCTTTAGTAGAAACTACAGTATGTATTCCTCCTACCTTATTACAAACCTCCCAGCTTACTTCAAAAAGATAGTCAGGAACATTTATTATCTGATGTTGCATATCTATCCTTATTTTTTAGTTTTTATTTGTTTTTTTAAAACAGATTTGGCTTTTGGTACAATCTTAGTTTTAGATGTAGCTTTCTCTGATTTTTTTGCATCTTTAGCAGCGACCTTTTTAACAGTTTTTTTAACTCCAACTTCAGCCCTTTTAGAAGTTTTTTCTGTCGTTGACTTTTTCTTTAATACCGATTTTTTCTTGGCAGTTGTTACTGTTGTTTTTATTAACGTTCTCTTTTCGGTAAAATTTTTAAGATCGGCAATTTTACTTTCGTATTCAGCAATAAGTTTTTTAACTTCTTCAGGTAAGTATTGTTTCAGATTATTTTGATTCAGATTTTCATCTACTCTAAGCATGAAATCACTCAAAGCATTCATAAAATTGATAAAAGCATCATATGGTGAATCATACGGATTAAAATATTTATGTACATCACCATCAGAAAACCATTTGGTGCACATGTAATAAAAATGGTCGCTGGTTTGCAGGTATTTCCAATCACGTAACAAATTTTCATCTGTAACCAGTTTCATCTTTTCACGAATTGAATAAAGCTTATCGAATGCATCGTCTTGCAAATCATTTCCAAGCCAAGCAGTCAAATCACGCTCTTCGTCGGCCCACGAAATAGGATGAGGCACATGCATCATAGCAACAGGTTGATGTTTTTCAGCTGCCTCGGATGGAGTTAGAAACTCATAATCGGAATTTGAAAATACCTGATGAGGCAGATGACGCATAAATTCGAATATGCCTGTTTCGGCCCATTGATGCTCACCAAACGTTTCATAATCCATAAAAAGGTTAATAATTTCTTCTTTTCTATCAACCCCATTTAGCCAGCTTACGTACTTTTCGGTAGTTAATGGCCACTCTTCCCATGCTCTGTTTGAAAAACGAAATGCGATATCATCGCTTAACTTAAAATTCTTCAACAATAACTTTAATTTAGGATCGATTGCATTGGTATACAAAAAATTGGGACTTTTCCAGCCGAGAACATGTTTGGCTCCTTCACACAACATGGCTTTGAAACCCATTTCCGAAACCATTGCACCGATGGTATCAGAATAAATTAACTCAGTATTTCGGAAAACTTTAGGTGTTTGATTAAAATGTTCTTTTATTTTATCATCATGCATTGCAACTTGTTTCTCAAATTCCTCTCTGCTTTTTAATGATGATAATGAGTGCGAATAGGTTTCGGAAAGAAACTCCACACATCCTGTTTCGGCTAACCGCTTAAAGCTATCCAAAACATCGGGTGCGTACATCTCAAGCTGATCGATTAATGTGCCTGAAAGGGAATAGCTTATTTTAAACCTGTATCCATATTCTTTTATTAAATCAAGGAAAAGTTGATTTGTTGGCAGATAACATTTTTCGGATACTTTGCGCATTATTGTTCGGTTGGCATAATCATCAAAATAATTATGTCGAGCACCAATATCGAAAAAGCGATAACGTTTTAAGCGATATGGCTGATGAACCTGAAAATAGAAACAAATCGTTCTCATATATATTTATTCTTAATTATCAATTAAAAAATGACTGGTAAATATTGTTAACCTGAAATGCAGCGTTCTCCCATTTTAAATGCATTACTTCCTCTTGTCCATTGCGTCTGAAGAATCTGGATAATGCATCATACGTAATAATTCCGTAAATAGCATCGGCCATTGCATCAATATCCCAAAAATCGATTTTAATAGCATGCCTAAGCACTTCTGAAACTCCAGATTGTTTAGAGATAATAACCGGAACACTTGCTCGCATAGCTTCAAGTGGAGAAATTCCAAATGGTTCAGAAACCGATGGCATAACATATAAATCGCTCTGCATAAACAAACGATCGACATCATCTCCTTTTAAGAATCCTGTAAAATGAAATTTTTCGCTAATTCGTAGTTCCGCCACACGTCTGATCATCCGATTTAACATATCGCCACTGCCAGCCATAACAAAACGAACATTTGGATATTTCTGAAGAACCCTGTTAGCTGCTTCAACAAAATAATCGGGACCTTTCTGAAATGTAACCCGTCCTAAGAATGTAACTACTTTTTCGGGAACTGATTTTTGCCATTCCTTAGCCGTAAACTCTTTGTCAAACTCAACAGCATTATGTACTGTAAAAACTTTAGATTCATCAATACCATAGCGGGTTATAACAATATTTCGGGTATAATTACTGACACAAATAATTTTGTCAGCTGCCTCCATCCCTTTTCGTTCAATATCGTAAACATTCTGGTTTATATTTTCACCTGAGCGATCGAATTCGGTAGCATGAACATGAATAATAAGTGGTTTGCCAGATACTGATTTAGCGGCAATACCTGCGGGATATGTTAACCAATCGTGAGCATGAATAAGATCAAAATTATTCTTTGATGCAAGAACCGAAGCAATTATAGCATACCTCGAAACTTCTTCCATAAGGTCTTTACCATATTTACCCGAAAACTTGAATTTAGATCTAAAAATTGAATGTTCAATATCTGTTTTATCTAATAAGGTTTGGTCAACAATGCGTTTAAACTCCTCGGGTGAAACATAAGGTATAAGATTAGAACCAATTTCCATTAAAGTTACCTTTCGCCAGAAATCCTCAATTAAAAGTGATTCCTGATTTACTTCAACATCAGATGCATTAATAATACGGGCAACACGATTATCCTCGTCACCAAATGCCTTTGGAACTACAAATAATACCTCAACACCATTTTTTGCAAGGCCTTTAACCAAGCCATAACAGGCTGTTCCTAATCCACCCGTAATATGTGGCGGAAACTCCCATCCAAACATGAGTACTCTCATCCGTTTTGAAATTACATTTTTAATTAATCATTCCGGTAACAAAGCAAATTAATACTTATCTATTTTCTACCTGTTAGCTCTTTTTCAGCTTTTATCCAATTTTCCAATTCACTTCCCTGATAACCGTTTTCAACATAAATCTCATATGCTCTGGCTTTTATTTCTTCGTCTGTAACTTGTGTCTTTTTAACTTTTGGTTTTTCAGTTACTTTTTTTGCTACTGTTTTTTTTGGAGCAGCTTTTGCTTTGGTTTTTTCTTCTTTTTTTGCCATGACTAATTTATTTATAAGTGTTTACTCTTTTTATATTCTTTTAACATACAATATATTCGTAATATTTCGCCGACACTCCATGCTTGTGAAATAGCACCTCTGCTATGTTGAGGTGGATCTCCATCATAAATCTCTGGAATGGTGCTTAATCCGTATTTGGTCATTTCTTCTCTAAAGTTATTAATAATATTTTCGATAAGATGAACAGCATCATCCCCAAATACTTTTAGATTAGCTTCGGCAAAGTGTCCTAACAACCATGGCCATGCAGTTCCCTGATGGTATGCATTATCCCTTTCAGCCTGATTTCCTTCGTATCGACCATGATAATTTGGACTTTTAGGTGACAGTGTTCTTAATCCTTTTGGTGTAAGAAGCTCCTTTTCTACTCTTATTAAAACAGAACGCATTTGCGATTCTTCGAGTGGACTAAATGGAAGTGAAACGGCAAAAATCTGGTTTGGACGAACCGATTTATCAGAGATTTCATTATTAACCAGATCGTACAAATACTGTTTTTCATCAAACCAAAATACTTCGCTAAATGATTTTTTAGTTAATTCAGGTATATCTTTCCATCCTTTAACAAAGTTAGAATCACCAAATTCTTTTGCAAGCTTTAATGTATAGCAAACAGCATTATACCAAAGAGCATTTATTTCGACTGCATAACCGCTTCGTGGAGTAACGGGTTTACCTTCAACTACTGCATCCATCCATGTCAACGCTCTACCATGCTCTCCTTGCCATATCAATCCATTGTCGTGCATTTTAATGTTAAATTCAAGCCCTTTGCGATAATTTTCAAGAATTTGTTTCATTTTCTTGCCGTAATCATCCCACACAGTTTTATTGTTTCCCAAGGCTTTAGCATACATTTGCAACGACCAGAAAAACCATAGTGGAGCATCAACTGAGTTAAAAGCAGCATTGCTATTTTTCCCAATATTTGGGAATAATCCTCCTTTTAGTTCGTGGGACATCGTATCAAGAACTTGTTTACAGGATTTTAAATCACCAGTACAAAGTGTTATTCCGGGTAATGATATAAATGTATCTCGACCCCATCTTCCAAACCAGGGATATCCAGCAACGATTTCAGTTGTTTTTTCGCGTTGAACTAAAAACTGGTGAGCTGCGTTTTTCAAACAACTTTCAAAAGTATCTTTGGGTGGTCTTCGCTTAAGTTCAGCTTCAAATTTACGGGTTAATCCCACAGGATTAATCTCCAATGTAGATGCCGAAAAGATTACTGATTCACCTTTCTTAATTGGAACTTCGAAATATCCCGGAATAAAGAGGTCTTCTTGAAATTCGTAACCTCGATTAAGTTCCTGTAAATATTCGATATTATAATACCAATCAGGTGATGCTATAAATTCATTCGTTTTATTTAATTGCATGTTAAGATATGGAAATCCTGAATAGAGTTTATATTTTACTCCATTTACAATCTTTTTATATTTTGTATTCGCATATAAGTTGGCTTTTGACAATTTGTGAATATTGCGAAAAGCAAGAAAAGGTTTTATCCTTATGCGGGTTGGTGAATGTGCATCAAGAAGAGTATACCGAATCATAAAATGCTCTTCGTTATGGACAAATAGCAATTCTTTTTTAAGAATCACTCCACCTACCCTATAAATTATTGTTGGTGTAGGATCATAATCAAAATCGGTAATATATTTATGCCCGTGAGGTTCGTAAATACCAACGCCCGGAAACTTATGAATACCAAGATTAAATAATTTACCTCGCTGAATAATCGTTTCATCAACCGAAGAAAGTAACACATGGTTTTCGTCATCAAATTCTTTAATGGGTAAAACCATTAATCCGTGATATTTTCTGGTATTACATAAAATTATTGTAGTACTCAAATATCCTCCTGCCCTATTTGTGCTTAAGATCTCTTTTTTTAATGAATACTCGAGTTTAACTAGTTCGTCTTTATTTAAATTCAGGTAAGCCATAAGGATTGAATTAATATATGATTACAAATTTTTAATGCTTAATTAGTAAAAGAACCCATTTTTGTCCGGTAAATAGACCGTTTATATATTAAGTAATTATTAAGTTTATTTAGATAATTTAATTTCTGATTATCTATTACATATCTGCATTTATATCCTTTTTCTGGATTAAAAATATAAAAGAGACAAATCCTCCTATATCAATTCTGATATATCCAAATATGACCATATATTGCATTGATAATTTCCTACTAATTTAAAGGAATTTAACATCAGAATCAACTCAATGCTGAAAAATAATCATTTAAAAGACTGAACCATTTCGAATTAAACCTGTTATAATAGTAAAAAATGAAGCAAAAAATAATAATATTATTTATTTTAATGATTCCATTGCTAGCAAAAACGCAAAAAACAATGCAATATAATAAACTTACACCCGAAGAAGAAAAAGTAATTATTCATAAAGGTACAGAAAGACCATTTATTGGAGAGTACACAAATACTAAGGATACAGGTATTTATACTTGTAAACGCTGTGATGCCGTTCTGTTTAGGTCCGAAGATAAATTCAATTCGCATTGCGGTTGGCCAAGTTTCGATGACGAGGTTAAGGATGCGGTAAAAAAAATTCCTGATGCTGATGGCCAACGCACTGAAATTGTTTGTGCAAATTGCGGTGCTCATTTAGGACACGTTTTTAAATATGAAGGTTTTACCAAAAAAAATACACGTCATTGTGTAAATTCTATTTCGTTAAAATTTATCCCCAAAAAGGGTAAATAGCTAAATCTCTAAAAAACATATCTTTCTTTTTTTAGTAAAAATTGAGTTTCTAATAATCTTTGGTTACTTTTAAGATGTTTTAATAATCTCAGAAAACAATAATACGTTCAACGTATTTTTATTTTGAGCAACGATCTGATAATTTTTTACATCTTTATTAAAAACCAAAATCCAGATTATGAGAAAAACGATCTTTTTTATTCTACTCAGTTTACCATTTATAATTGCAAGCTCAGATGACGATTTTAATAATCCATCAGAGTATTTTCCAGTATTAATGGAAAGGAATGAACTGGAAAAAAGTGTTTTTTTAAGAGAAGCTCAAGTAATAACCAAAACAGGTAAAATCTATTATAAAGACAACATAATTTACCTAAACGAACTTTACAAGGGTATTCATGTTATTGATAACACTAACCCTGAAGCTCCAGTAAATATTGGTTTTATAAATATCCCGGGATGTATTGATATTGCAATAAAAAACAACAACCTATTGGTTGATAATGCAATAGATCTTGTATCGATTGATCTAAGTAATGGAATCCAGAATATAAGTGTAACAAAGCGAATTAGAAATGTTTTTCCAGAAGCTACTCCGCCTGATCTGGATTATATACCCTACATTTTTAATCACACAAACCGACCCGAAAATACGATTATTGTAGGTTGGAAAAAACCAGATACATCAATCTAATTAAATTGGTTATGAAAAATATTTATTATTTATTATCGCTATTTGTAGTAATACTATTTACTCAATGCGAAGATTCCAGTTATACCTCAAACGATTCGTCGGATACAGGAACTGCTGGTTCATTGGCTCGGTTTGCCATATCAAACAATTATTTATATACTGTTGAACTAGAACAACTAAAGATTTTTGACATAACCAATGAAGCTGAGCCTGTGTTTATAAAACAGATTTATTCTGATTTTGGAATTGAAACAATCTTTGCTAAAGATCACTATTTATTTCTTGGATCACGCTGGGGAGTTTACATCTATGATATTACTATTCCCGAAAACCCCATTCGATTATCGCTATTTAGTCATATTTACAGTTGCGATCCAGTTGTTGTATCTGGCAATTATGCTTATGCAACACTAAATTCAGCAGGCGCATGTGGCCGTGGTTTAAACCAGTTAAGCATTATTGATGTAACCGATAAATCGAATCCTTTTGAAGTCGCAACCGTTTCCATGGAGAGTCCAAAAGGATTAGGAGTATCAGGAAATCTTCTTTTTGTATGCGACAATGGAATAAAAGTTTTTGATATCTCGGATCCATTATCGCCTGTATTTATTCGAAAAGAAACAGTAAGTGCATTCGATATAATTCCAATCGATAACATTTTAATTGTTGTGGCAGAAAACGGATTATATGAATATGAATTTGACGCTTTTGGAGAACTTAGTTTATTAAGTACAATACAATCAAATAAATAACCTTATGAAAAAAATAATTTTAATTCTGATCCTTCTGGTTTTTACTTTTGCAAATCAATCATTCGCTCAAAAAGACACATTAAAACTAAAAGGCTCTATATATTCATTTGTACCTCAATATCTTATTAATCATGGCATTAGACTCGATTATGAAAGACAAATAACTCCACGAAGCTTCATACAGTTCTGCCCTCAGTTTTATTTGGGCGAAAAGAAAAGTCGGAATTCCTCTGACCCATATTATGAAGAAAGTTCGAATGAAGATGATTTCAATAATATAACTGGTATAGGTATTAATATCTATCATAAAATATTTGCCAATCAGAACTTTTTAAAAAATGGAATATACTTTAGTTACGGAATAAGCTACAGTTATTTTGATATTGATTACTATGAGGATTACCTTGGTGAAACCATTAATGCAAGTGCATATATTAATAAATATGGCGCCGACCTGCTAATTGGATATCAATTCTTTTTTAAAAACAAACTATCGCTTGATATTTATACAGGTGTCGGAACCAGATTTAGCAATATGAGTACCAACGGAGAAAATAAGGAAAGATTCAGTTCTACCTATTTTGGATATAACTATAATGGAAATCTATTACATGGTGGTGTTAGAATTGGTTTGATTTTATAATATTTTTTATACCAATTAAGTTTGCATTATTAACCTGAAAATAAACAAAATGAAGATTAAATATTCTCTATTTTTAGCTATCCTAATTTTTTTGAACAATTTTGCTTTTTCTCAGGAGCAGAAAAATGAAAAAGTAATTTTATTCTTTGTTCCGCAATATTTAATAACCAATGGAATAAGGCTTGATATTGACATACGAAAACCAGACTCAAATAAATGGTGGATAATTTCGCCATACTATTATTCCGACGGTTCATCATCAAGCTCTCTAAATCCGAGCGATCAATATGAGTATAATCCTCATTCATACGAAAAAATGCTCGGATATGGGTTGGGTATATCCCGAAAAATATTTATTACCAAAAATTCGTATAAAGGTTTGTATGCCTCATTAGGAATAAATTATAAGTATTTTGCCATTAAAGGAGATAATTTTAATTATGTTGAGATTACTGGTGATGATGGATTAGTATATTACGAAATGCAGGATATAAATTATACTGTAAACATAAATAGTTACAATGGTTATGCAATTATTGGGCAGCAATTTAATCCGTTCTCAAAATTTTATATTGATTTATTTCTTGGATTTGGAATAAAATATAGCACTCATAGTTCCCCAGAAAATGTGGTTATAAAATACAATAGAGGAAACATTGATTATGGTTATAGTGGAACTCAATTAATTGGCGGAGTGAGGCTTGGTGTTGCTGTTTTTTAATTAGGTTATAATTAATTGTTCTATATTTTTTGCATTGGCGAATTTTTGTAAAAGCATAACCAGTTTTTTAACCTGAATATCCAGATCAGACCTGCCCCCAAACGAAATAATATTCATCGAAATGGATGTTGTTTCGTGTGTAATTTTCACCCTTTCCGAATCACTTGTTGGGCTTCCAAATTTCCCATATTGGTCTTCGAAAACAGGCAAGTTTTCAATATTCAGTAATCCTCGTCCAATTCCATAATAAAGATCTTCCTTACTTCCAATTGTAAACTGTATAGGTGGAAAAAGTTTTGATGCATCAAATGCACAAATAGAATAATACGACGAAATGGAAAGCAGATTATTAATATCAACGATGTTATTTATTTTGTAGATTCCTTTATCCTTAACAATTCTTCTTAGTAATGCTTCAGACGAAAGACGATAGCGTGCAGGATCTTTTCCTAAAGCCTTGTATGCTTTCCGCGAATCTGCGATAGGTTTTAACTGCGAAATATCCTCAACACTTTGATGACTGGCAAATTCGATACAACAATTATCCAGCATATTTATCAGTTCATCGTCTGAGGGTTTAACGATGATATTTGCACAAACCGAACCAATTGCAATGTTATTCCACTTTTCTTTAAGCAAATTATGTATAGTTATTTTTACCACTCTATAGTTTTTTATATTTGCAGGCTTAAATCTAAAAAAAGTTTATTTCTTTTGCCAATAATTATCCGAAGTAATGATTTCAAATACAATAAATAACCTTCTTTTTTTTCGGTTTCATAATTTGTTAAATGAGACTTCAATCAACCATTATACGAGCACCAGGGTGGGAGGTGTAAGCAAAGATCATCTTGCAGGTTTAAATCTTGGTTATACAGTTAATGACAATCCATTATTTGTCGATAAAAATATTGAATTGCTTGCTGAGGCAACAGAGATTTCAAAAAAGTACATGGTTTTTCCGAAACAAACGAATGGAGCAAACATAGCAATTGTAAAATCTGTAAATGATGTATTTTATGATACAGATGCTTTAATTACAAATATACCCGGAATTTGCATAGGAGTTCGCACAGCTGATTGTGTTCCGATTCTAATCTATGAGCCCGAAAAAAAAGTAATCGCTGCAGTTCATTCAGGATGGAAAGGTACCGTTGAAAAAATATCACAGAAAGCAATACGTATAATGATTGATCAGTTTGGTGCAAATCCTGAAAAAATAATTGTAGGCATCGGGCCATCAATCAGTCCCGATGTTTACGAAGTTGGTGCCGATGTAATACAACTTGCAAAACATTCCTTTGGAGAAAAACCTATTTTAAAACCAATCCCAGATTCTAACAAGGCGTTTTTTAACTTGTGGGAAGCCAATAAACTGGTTTTAAAAGAAAGTGGAGTACCCGAAAATAATCTAGAAGTAGCTGAAATGTGCACATATTCAAATCCTGATTTATTCTACTCTGCCCGCAGAGATGGAAAAAATACTGGCAGACTAGCAACCGGGATTATGATTTTAAAATAAGTTCAATGGCAATAATACCTTCTGAGTTTTTTTAGAAGCATCAACTTCGTTAATTTTCTGCAAATTCATCCAAATGTTCAGCTTTCCATTGCATCGCATTATAAACCCTGGTTTTTCCGCTTGGGTGATCGAAGAAAATGTATTCTTCTAATTTTCCCGGATTGATTTTTCTGTAGGCTGATAGTTTCATAGCAACTGATGCAAATCCATCAGGTTCACGAGCAGTATTGAGTCCATAATTATCTGCCTCCACCTCGTTTGATCGTACTATATTATTCATAACCGGACTAGCAATAAAGAAGAAAGCCGAGAATAAAAATACAAACAAAGGGAATCCTACAATATCTGAAATTCCTGAAATAGCCCACCTGGTTTTAAATCTTTTAATGAGCTTATGAAAAGCCCAGTTTACAAATGCCATTCCAATAAAAATTAAAATAGCAATATAAATAAGCATTTCGTAAACATGGTTAAGCACATAATGCCCAAGCTCATGTGCCATAACTGCTTTAATTTCGGCTGGCGAACACTGGTTTAATAAATTATCATTTAAAGAGATACGTATTGTACTACCAAAACCACTAACGTTTGCACTAATTCTATTACTTTGTTTTGAGGCATCAAACTGGTAAACATTATCGGCAGGAACACCATTTGCACGTGCCATTGATAATATTTCCTCTTTAATTTCCTGATTTTCGAGTGGTTTATACTCGTTAAATAATGGGCTAATAAAAACTGGTGAAATAAACATTGAAAAAACCAAAAATACCACCATGATAACACTACCCCATATCCACCACGACTCTTTTACTTTGCTAATTATCCAATAAAGCAGAACAATAAAAATACTTAACAAAAACATAGATAATGCAAGTCCAATCATTTCCTCAGAAAACCATCCACCAAAACTCATATTTGATAAATTATAACTGTGTTCCCGAAAAAACCCGCGGTAAATTGTAAATGGAAAAACTAAAATATAGGAGAAAAGAAAATATAAAACCAGGTATATAAAATTCTGGATATGCACATTTCTGAACTTCTCTGCTCTGTTTTTTATCCAACGTGATAAACCAAATGAAAGAAATACCCATACAATAACGAAATCAATAACAAATGCGAACAAATCTAACCAGTATCCACCTTCAAAATATGAATCAGAATTTTCTTTTTGCTCGGCACTTAATCTTTGTAAATATTGGTCAGTTGCATCTTCCGTATTGAAATCTACATTTTCGATAGTAGTTAAATACTTTGAATCCTTTGTAATTTGGAAGGCTTTACCTGAAAAAGATAAAGTTCCCAAAAGAAAAGCTAGAAGGATAAATCTGAATTTCATTTCTTCACGTTTTTTAATTTAATTTAGGACGGTTATAAAACAAATTTTGTTACAATCATTTTTGTTTTAGTATGTCGAAGTCATATTTTCATCTACACAAATAATAAAATCAGCTTTGCCTTTATTTTCATCAATCAAAATATTTACATCGGGCTGACTTACTGTGGAAACAGTTATGTATTTATAATCTGGTTTTAATCTTTTAAGATACCATAATATTCCTTCGAAATTATCAGTATGGTAAGTACCATGGTAATGAATAAATTTGAATCCTTCCATATAGTTTTTAGCAATAAAATAAGCCATGGTGGCATCTTTAATTGCCTGTGCTTTAGGCAGGTTCGCACCACCATGTCCACCCATCATTGAGGGCATACTTTTATAACCGGGCAACTCAGGATCATACTCAATTGGTAATGGTGCAATCCAGCTCTTTTCCTCATCAGACAATTCATTAAGAGCTTCAAATCCTTTTTTAAAAACCATATTGGCATATCTGCGAGGAACATTGGTAGCAATAAAATTAGTTTGTTTGTCTTTTGCAATATTTACCAACGGCGCATAATCTGTTTTATAGTTTGGCCAAAGTCGGGCAAGCGTATCTAATGCCTTTTGATCAATTTCTCCTTTTAAGTATTGATTTAGCTCAACCTGATTGTCAGCTTCAACCATTTCTGCACCCAACATAAGCTTGTGGTTTTGAGACAAATCAATTGTTACTTCATATTGTAGCCAATGCGAAATCGGATTATCATGCAATTCTCCAAATAAAATAATATTTGCATCACTCATTACAGCAATCATCTTCTCGTAAGTAATCAATTCACCTTTGGAATTAAAAATCTGATACGCAGTTTTATGTTGTGAAAATCCGTGTAAAACACTAATTAACAATATCATTAAAATTAAATTCTTTTTCATATCGGAATTTTTAGATTGTTTATATACTCAACAAAACAGATCATTGATTGAAAACTTTTAAAAATATAAAAAAACATCTTCTTATAAAAGATATTTTCGACTTAAAAATAATTCAAATTAAATGGAATTGATTACTTTTATAGATTGTAGACTGTATAGGATTTAAATTGGAAACAACGCTAATGAAAGAAACTATTTATAATCTGCTTCAACGTTTCGAACCGATTAGTCTTGATAAGTTATCAGATTATAAATTGCTTAACAGAATCGATACTAAATATATTTGCCACATAACCCAACTACCTCAAATTTTAGCTTCTATAACCAATGATTTTAAAATACAAACCTCTGGAAATGATCGCATTTTCAGCTATGAGTCATTGTATTTTGATACACCAGAAATGAAAACGTACTTCGACCATCATCAGGGAAAAAGGTTAAGATATAAAATACGTTTTAGAAAGTACCTTGATACAGGTGATGTTTTTCTTGAAATAAAAAAGAAAAAGAATTACAACCGAACAGATAAAAAAAGAAAAGAATTTGTTTTTGATACCCAATTAAATAAATCGCATCTTGAATTCTTAAGCAACTATATCGAAATACCTGCATCGGGATTAAACCCGGCCATTTGGACAAACTTCAACCGTATAACGATGGCAGGCAAAAATCATCTTGAGCGAATAACGATCGATACTGAAATACAGTTTAAGCAAAACAATCAATCCATTATTTTACCCGACCTGGTTGTTATTGAAACAAAAAAGGAAAAAGCCCAGCAGGCTAGCCCACTATCAAAAATTTTACACGATTCACAAATAAAACCCTATGGTTTTAGTAAATATATCATGGGCAATATAATACTGAATCCAACAATTAAACATAATCGATTTATAAAAAGAATATCAACCATTAATCAAATATGCTATGGTACTAAATATGATAAGCGACTTTTTTGAAACCACGAAAGTTTTTGGATTAGATTTTTTCCATTCCGAAGGCTTTATAAACCTTGTTACACGTTTCGTTTATAATCTGTTCTGGGTTTTTATTCCTTCGTATTTTCTTTACTTCAGAAAAGGTGGTTATAGGGAATATTTTTTTACTTACATCATTGTAAGTATGATGGTGTTTCAAATATGCCTTTTACTGGGATCTGTTAGTTTGCGGTTGGGATTTGCTTTAGGATTATTTGCTATATTTGGCATCCTCAGATACAGAACAAACCCAATTCCACCGAGAGAAATGACCTATCTTTTTCTGGTGATAGGTATTTCAATAAAGAACGCAGTATCAAACGAGAATATCAGTTTTGCTGAACTGGCTGCTACTGACGTAATGACCATTCTAGTCGCCTTCTTAGTCGAAACATATATTACCGGTATGAGTGTTAAACGCAAAAAAGTAATTTATGATCGACTAGACTTAGCAAAACCTGAAAATTATGAAGAAATGAAAAAAGATCTTTCGGAAAGATTAGGAGTTGAAGTGGTAAAGATCGATATAGGACCCGCTGACCTAATTCGCGACAGCATTGAGCTTTTGGTTTTTTTTAAAGAAGCCAAGGGAATTCGTTTTTATGATTCTCCAAGGTAATTTAATGTTATTTTTTAAATGAATCGCTTATATCGTTTTGTACTATCTATCCTGATTCTTTTATATCTATTCTTAACCCAGAATATTTTATTGGCGCAGGATAAGGATAGTCTTCTTTCTGAAGAGCCATTGCCCTTTAGTGCTGATTTTTTCGATAATGAAAACCCTTTAAAACTGAAATTAACATTTAATATTAAGGAGTTTGAAATAAATAAAGACTCAGATAAATACCGACCTGCCACCATCGCCTTTTTAATGGATGATTCAGTTGAAATTGTTAAGGAAATAAGAATAAAACCAAGAGGAAACGTAAGAAATGATCATTGTTATTTTCCACCATACACGTTGAATTTTAAGAAATCTGATGTAAGCAATGATTTGCCATCAGATATTAATAAAATAAAAGTGGTTTCGCATTGCTTCAAAACGAATGAATATGCATCTATTCTATTAAAAGAGTATTTAATATATAAGCTTTTCAATATAATAACCGATTATAGTTTCAAAACTAGATTAGCCCAAGTAACCTATATAGATACTGGCAGAAAAAACAAAACGGATACTGAGTGGGCTTTTTTAATCGAACCAGAAGATATGCTTGCAGAAAGAATTTCTGCTTTACCTATTGTACAAGATAATTTAAGTCATTCGCATTTAGACTCATTGCAATCGACAATAATGGTGTTTTTTCAATATATGATAGGTAATACCGATTTTTCATTAGCTGGAAGGCACAACTTAAAACTTATTAAACTTAAAGATTATCGGTACCCATTATTAATTCCAATTCCATATGATTTCGATTATTCAGGTTTGGTGAATGCCCATTATTCGGTACCAACGAAAGCCCTTCCAATAACCCGGGTAACTGAACGCTATTACAACGGCGTTTGCAGAGGAGACTCACTATACAAGGTGGTTATAAATCATTTTTTAGACAAAGAACAGGAAATCTTTAATTATATTGATTCATTCGAGTTATTAGATAAGAAAACAAAAAATTGGGTATCTTTTTATATTAAAGATTTTTATAAAGAAATCCGATCTCCGAATTTTATTAAAAGGGAAATACGAAATACTTGTTTTTAATACTGATTATCCTTGAGTGGTTCTAATTTCATTAAAGTTCCATGAGAAGTACCTCTAAAGAATTCATTACTTTTATAAATCAGAATCTCACCATAATTACCCTCCTTTATATTCGAATCGACAGCTATAATCCTACCATTTCTGAGCGAAATAATATTTGGCATTGAGGTATGACCAATAATTATATGTTTGGTATTAAAGAAACTCAAAATGTTTTCAAGCTGCTTGTCAGAAATGGTATTCTCAAAAAAACCTCGATGCCATATCGGACCATCTTCACTAAGTAAAAAAGTACTAATAGAATCATTCAGAATGATATCCCACGATTTGCCAATTATTTTATCATAGAAAATACGGTTTGCCTTCTCAGCTGTAATACCTTTTAAAACTAATTCGGGTGAAATTCCTGCATGAACAAAGAGCAAATCATTTATAGTAACCATAACAGGTTTTGATCTTAGCCACTTCCCAAAAAATGTATTTTCTGCAAAAAGTTGAGTGTAAACCATGTTCATTTTATTGGCTGTATGGATATATTTATCATTTATATATCTCAAATCATTATTCAGCACCATCAGCTCATGATTTCCCAGAATATAGTGGACTTTACCTCCATCTTTTTCGGCCTGCTGTTCTAATCGATAAACAAGCCACAAAAGTTCAGTAACTTTCGATCCACGATCAAAAATATCACCAAGTACAACAAGATGACCATTACCAAAACACCATTCCAAGTCAGAATTAATAACATTGTGTTGCTGAAGTAACTCAATAAACATTTCATACTGACCATGAACATCACTTATAACCACAATATCATTAACATTCGTAAATTTCTGAACAAAGTCAATATTATCAGGAACAGGATTTTTAAGTTGATCAATACTGATGTTAAAACCAAATCTCTTTTTAATATAATTCGTGTTATTACCCAGAATAGTTTTTGTTTTAAGGGTTTTCCCCTTTATCCATCTTAAAACTATTTTGTCATTTTCATAAAAAATATAAGGTCCATCAGTAATATTGTGATTATGGAAAAATGCTGGTCGGTATTGTGGTGAATTTGTATTATTTAAGCTTTCATCAGGCTGATGGGTATACGTAAAAGAGGTACCAAGCCATATTATTAAAATAGCTAAGAAATACCGAAAACTAATATTTAACAAAGGTTTATGCATTGCAAAACATTTACATTACATTATTATTAATAAAACGATTCTCTCTAACCAAAAACTACCTGGATAACTATTGCGCAAATGTATTGTTTTTAAAATAAACATTTATTGAGTTTAGTCATAATGAAAAACTCGAGTTGAAAAGCAATAATTACTTTTTTTTAATTATCTATACCAATTATTCAAAACCCATAAATGATTATTTAAGATTTACCAGGCTCCAATAATTAAACCCATTATACCTAAAAGAAGAACCTGATATGAGGAATCAATAGCCCAAAGTTTAAATGATTTTCGTTGATACAAAATATTTACTCCATAAGATGTACTTATAAAAAAGATACCTACAAAAAAGCCCACCTTTACGCCTGTTAACCAATTTAAACCATTAGGATATAAAACATTAGTAGCTAGAGTAAGACCAAAAGCCATAATTAACATAAGAACAAAACTGGTTCCAAAAATCTTAACCATATTTGCATTCTTAATATCCTCTTCTGAAAGGCCTAGTGCATTCTGCCAACCTTTGCCAAATAAAATTGGGCTGTACCATACAGATCCGATTACAAATGCAGAAACTGCAGCAACCAAAACAGCTAGAAAATTAATATTTGATAATTCCATAATCTTAAATTTTACGTTATCATAGAATTAAACAAAATTTTACTAAAAATGTTTGCTAAAACCTTTAAGGGATGATTTTTATAGCTGAAGACTTAAACGAAACCCAGGCTTCAGAATTTTCCTTAAATTTAAATTTGAAAAGTGAGTCTTCTGAAATTACTACAGATATTTCAATTCCAATATCAACAATTAATTCGAAATTCGAAAAGTACGGTATAATCTGAATTATTTTACCTTTAAAATTATTGGTAGCACTCGAATCTATATGATTTTCAGAAATTATAATCTCTTCGCCTCTGATAATTATTTTTCCATTCTTAATCTGATCGTGATTGCTTACATGAATCTCAATCTTGCCGTTTATTCTTGCAATATTTATTGGCGAAAATTCAGCAAAAAAGAAATTTTTTATTCCAGTAAAATTAGCTACAAACTCATTAGCAGGTTTTTGAAATACTTCTTTAGTAAATCCCTTTTGAATTATTTCTCCATCGTGCATTACCGCTACTTTATTTGATAAAGCAATGGCTTCTTCGTAATCATGAGTAACATGAAGAATGGTAGTTCCCTTTTGATTTATTTTGCGAAGCAGGTTTCTCAAATCACCCTTTAGTTGCACATCGAGCGAAGCAAGTGGTTCGTCTAACAACAAGCATTCTGGTTTTGTAACTAACATGCGGGCTAAAGCAACTCGCTGCAATTCGCCACCCGAAAGTTTTTGTGTGCCACGGTTTAATAAATGAGTAATATTTGTTAACTCGGCATATTCATGAATGAGCGATTCAATTTGTTGGTGAGTTAATTTCTTTCCTTTTAAGGGATAAG
Source organism: Bacteroidota bacterium (assembly GCA_020049295.1). Lineage (GTDB taxonomy): Bacteria > Bacteroidota > Bacteroidia > Bacteroidales > UBA12077 > UBA12077. The sequence continues at coordinate 7,156 of JAIFLC010000061.1, read as the reverse complement.
CAATATTTTGTTTTACTGATAAATGTGGAAAAACAGAATAATCCTGAAATACAATTCCTACTTTTCGTTTCTGGATTTTTTCATGTGTAATGTCAATATTATTTAAAATTATTTTTCCCGAATCAAGTTTAATTAATCCTGCAATAATTTCGAGCAGAACCGTTTTTCCAACTCCTGATTTGCCTAATAAAACATAATAATCTCCCCTTTCCAACTCAAGATCAATGTTCTTAAGCTGAAAATCGCCCAGTTTAATTGATATGTTGTTTAGTTTAAGCATCATGGGATTTCCTTTCTTTTGCAAGACTTCTCAACAGAACAAAAAACACCAGACACACGACAATAAATACAACCGAAACGGGTCGTGCATATTTTAAACCGAATGCTCCAAATCGTTCAAAAATAAGAATGGGGGTAATCATCGGATGGTAAGCAATAATAATAACAGCACCAAATTCGCTCAATCCGCGGGCAAACATCATTATTAAACCAGACAAAACATTTTTCCAGGCTAATGGTAGTGAGATTGTAAAAAACACTCGAATCGGCGAAGCTCCAAGGTTAAGCGCTGCCTTTTCGAGTCGAACAGGTACATTCTCAAACCCATCACGCGCTGCATTAATTAAAAATGGAATACTCACAAATGCCATGGCTATTGCTATTCCTGCCGGATGACCTACAAAGTTAAGACCTAATGAAGAACCTATTTTGCCCAGCACCGAATCGCGAGATACAAAACCTAATATGGCAATACCTGCTGCTGAGTGAGGTATTACAATAGGCAGGTCGACAATGCCATTTATTATACCTTTAAACCGAAACTTGGTTCTTGCTAAAAAATAAGACAATGGAATAGCTCCGATTGCAAAAATCATTGTGGCAGCAAATGAAACCCACAAGGTTAACCAAATGCTTTTTACAACTTCTGGATCTTTCGATGTTTCGAAAAGTTGTGCTGGTGTTGTTGCTAAAAACATTCCAAGTAGCGGGCTTACTATAAACAGTAAAATTAGCCCACCAAGCAAAGTAAAAATAAGAGGTGTATGGTTTTTAGGATTCATTAATTTTTAAAAAAAACAGGTTTTACGATTATCATTGTATAAAAAAATTGTTGAATGCCATTTGAGTTTCCTCCTTTAATATATTCGAGGGTTTTACCAGCGAATATTACTCCATAACCCAGTTCTAAGTTTATAATATCATTCACTTTTAAGTTTGATACAATGTCAATTTCGTTGGCAAGAAACTTCTTTTGATTTTCTTCCATGTAAACATACTTGTTAGCAAGTGCAAAATAATGATATGTTAAAGATAAATCCCACTTTTTAATAGATGTAATAGCTTTAAGATACGCATTAATTAATCCGGCATTACCTGTTGTTTTTGGAGTACCAAAATAATCCATCATTCCATTAAATGCATGACCAGCGCCATAGAGAATATCAAAGGCATTATCGTCCATATTTAATGTATCTGATAAATCATTACCTGACATGAACTCAAATCCCAACACTGACATAAAGTTTGTACCTATTTTTTGTTCAAAATCTGCATTTGCATAATAGGCATTCACATCCTGTCCTGTTTTGTTTTTGCCTGCCTGGTAAAAGCCTCTTAACTGAAGATTATTAAATTGCTTATTTATTTTAAAAATTGCTCCGGTTGTAATGCGATAATAATCCGTATTTGTAGTTCCTTCCTTCTGATATCCATCGGTAATTGTCAGATTTGCCAAGGCTACATCTCCGATTCTTTTTTCGAGCCAGATTACATTTAAAAACTTATAATTACTTATTTGGCTTGTATAATCAGTACCAAAATTTGAGGTTTTTGCCTGGTTAAATGCAGTAAATATTTTTGCTACAAAGTTATTATTTAAATAATCGATATTTACTCCATCATGTGATGTGGCGACTTGGTTCCAATTGGTTTTCGCAATAAAGCGTTTGTTGTCGATATCGAATGATTGACGCCCTGCAGTTATCGACCAATGCGAATTTAAATCCATTTTAAACCAGGCCTCATAAACTGAAACTCCTGGATCGTCAGATTTAAGCTTTGAGTCGCCCCATATGCGATAATCCTGAACAGATAATCGAGATGTAATGCTATTGTATTGATGATTTAAATTTAGTCGAGTTCGTTGTGTTACAAAATATGCAGGATCCGAATTATCTGTTTTTAAACTACCATATCCATCTCTTAATTCGAATCGTGGTCTATATTCAGCGCTAATATTAAGTTGAGCGTTCGCAAATTGGCCAATAAAGACCATAAAGAATAATATAAATGACTTTTCCATTCTGATTAAGTTAATAAAGTTCCTTTTCTTGGTAGTAAACTTAAATAGCTATAAATAAACCGAATTAACCAAGAAAATATTTTTCACCCAACAATTTCATTAACAAAATTAGATAAAATAATTTTAATAAATTTTATTGCCAATTCTCTACTTATGATCTCTTCCGAAAACGATTCCAAATACAAGTTGAAAAAACTAAAAAGCTTACCAACAATAAAAATAGCGAACCAATTATTTAAAATTAAACTGGTTCGCTAAGTCGGTAAAAATCTGGCACGTTGTAATTTTACTTTTCGTTAGCCGAAAAATAGATGGCATTTATTCCTTTTACAGCTCTATCTGAAAAGAAATCGCAAGCCGGGAATGTTTTAAAAATTCCATTGTCAGTTAATTCAGGTCTGCATATTAGAAGAACCTCTGACTGATCATTTCTATTCATAATCTCACTAAAAGTAAAGACACTTCTATATCCATCGGCAGCAACAATAAGAAATATACCTTCTCTAATGTTTTTCTGGTTAAATGGAGTATTCTTAGCCAACACCTCTTTTAATAAAATACCTGTAAATGGTTGTGTAGAATGAATACCACGACCACGTCCATAAAAGATAGTGTTGAATTTTTCTATCTGCAACTCTTTTGGATTTTCAGTGAGGGTGGTTACAAGTTCATTTTCAGTATAAATATCAATTTTTGGAGAAAATAATGGTTTTAACCCTTTTATTGTTTCAAAGGATTTTGGATATGATTTTACAGTAATTTTTACCGGATTCGAGATATTTCTTTCGGTAATTAAATCTCTCGAAACAACCAATTTACTTACTTCAGGCAAAGGCCACAGATCATTTGTTTTTGATGGAACAATGCGCATAACCTGGGTAGCAATTATGATTTCCTGTAAATGATTTGGGTAAAAAATCTCTCCCCAACTTATATTTACTTTTTCGCCTTTATCATTTTCAACCTGAACATATAAATCGATTATTGGATTGAATTCCTCTTTATTCTTTTTATTTAATTTAACCTGGTTTAAAATATCATATAGCGCATAACCATCATAACGATATGCTCCAACAAATTTATCGCCGCTGTCAGATAAAAGTGTTTCTTTAACAATAACACTTCTCAATGGAAGTTTTGCAAAATCAACAATTCCGGGATTATTTATTTCTCCTTCAACAACTAACTGTTGTGTTGGAAGCGTATGAGTTTCTGCATTGTCGTAAAAATCATTTGTTGCATCAATAGTATCTGCAGCTAATTGTCGCTGATATTTATTTTCAGCACTATTTTCGGATGGTTGCATTTTACATGCAGCAATGCTTAATCCGATTAAAAAAATGGTAACTAGTTTTTTCATCATTATATATTATTTATAGTTTAAAATTTTATTCCTAATTCGAGAGTAATAAAACGACCAGGACAAACCGCACCTTTGCTGTCATAAAACTTAGTATCAAGAATATTCTGTATACTAAGGGCTGTAAATATCATTTTAAATGATTTTGATAGTTTCAAATCAAGTGTTATAAATGATGGGTATTTATCATCAAGGATAATCTCATCTACCTGATTTAAATCATTTACCCATCTGGTTCCATTATATTTTGCATTAATCCCTGCATTTACAATTTTATTTCGCCAGTTTACTGATAACGAAGCTAAATGGCTCGGTACATCTGATAAATATTTACCTGTTAAATCAACCGGATCACTTACATTCAGCGGAGTGAATTCTTTTATTTGCGAATGAGAATAAGCATAATTTGCATTGAAAATAATATAATCGGTCAATAGATAATTTGCTTCAAGCTCGAGTCCGTAAATTTCAACCTCTGAAATGTTCGATGCTTTAATAATTGGTCGCAATCCGAAACCAAGATCTATAGAATCGCCGGTATTAACATAATACATAAAATCATCACCCATCGAATAAAAAGCAGAAATTGATGTTCTCAGTCGCTGAAAAAAACGTGCATCAGCTCCTATTTCAAAATTATTTAGATACTCAGGTTGTAAACCCGGATCTGCAACTTTAAATCCACCTTTAATTCTACCTGAACGGCACATATCATCTAAAACAGCAGGTCTAAATCCTTTGGCATAGCTTGCATAAACGCGGTAGTCTTTTGAAAATTCATATTGAACTGATAACTTGGGACTAAATGCATTCCATGAATCCTCCTTTAAATTATTGTCATTATAGGTCAGCATAAAAGTAGTTTCAGCAGTAGGATTTTCAATCTCAAAACCACCATCGAAAAAGTTTGCATAATCAAATCGTAAACCGGCAATTATTTTTAGTTTTTCATTTAAGAGCTTAATCTCATCCTGAACAAACAAACCCAATGTATTCATTGTACCGCGATTATAAACAATATCGGTCGATGTATAATAAACATCCTTAGCATCAACACTTCCTTGCTTAAGATCAATACCACCTGTTACAATTTGGTTTTTTAAATCGTACGAAACTGAAGATAATGCACCTAAATCAACTCTCTCCGAAAGTACTTTATAAAATGTGTAATCATCTTTAAAGTATTCGCTAATTCGTTTATAATCTTCGTTTAGGTAAAACAAATTTATATTCCATTTCAGCTTGTTGCTTTGTCCATAATACTTAGCACGAATCTGATAAGTATCGTGTTCGCGGTTATTTCCTTCAGGTTGAAAAACTTTTTCGCCGGTAGCTCTATCATCATCATAATAAAGCATATCCAGTTCCAATCCATTATTTTCATTAAAGTCATATCCTACTTTTGCTGTGGCTGCCCATTCTTTCAGATCTGATTTAACAAGATATTTGTTTGCCAATTGATCTGCCTCTGAAGCGGTCATATATCCATCACTTTGTCGGTAAAAGCTACCAAGATTCCAGTAAAAACCTTTATCAGTAGTTGGATTTAAACGACCTGATAAATAAAATTGTCCACGCATTGTGTTATATGTACCATAATCAACACTGAATTTACCCTGAATACTTTCTGTAGGTTTTTTAGTGATGATATTTATTGCTCCACCCATTGCATTACCTCCATATAAAGATGATCCGGGACCTTTAACCACTTCTATACGATCAATCTGATCATTATTTAACAAATTCCAGTTTACCGAACCACCATCTGATTTATTTACCGAAATTCCATCAATCATAACCAACACGCGACCTTGTTCCTGTCCATTTAATCCGCGCATAGTAACTGCAGCGGAATGCGAGTATATTCCAAATGACCTGTTAATGTTAACACCTGGTACAAAAGCAAGTAACTCGTCGGTTGTTTGAGCCGGCAATGCTTCAATCTGCCTTGGCGAAATGAGATTTATGCGAGTAGGAATATCTTTAATATAATTTTCAGTTTTTGTTGCAGTAATTACCACATCTTCGGCTGTAAAATTTGCAGGTTTTAATTTTATTTGCAACTCAAGGATTTCATGTTCTTTCAGGTTGATTTTTTGAGTGAAGGATTCATATCCGACATAGGAAATCTGTATTGTATAATTACCATGATTTATATTTTCCAAAATGAACTTTCCTTCTTCGTCACTTACAGTTCCTTTTTTATTACCAATCCAGATGTTAGCAAAACTAACAGGTTTTAAGGTTTCTTCATCATAAAGAGTTCCCTTTATCGTGGATTGAGCAAGTATATTTGCTGAAAACATCGAAAACAGGATAACATATATAACTTGTTTTTTCATCACTAACTTTATTTCTGAATTTTTACTGCAATTTCGATGTATCCGGTATCCGATTCATCAGCATGAATCACTTTAATTAATCCATATTTACCTTGTCCTGTTTTAAACGGGATCACTTTATCAGCAAAACAAAATTTACATGTTCCACTTACACTCTCAGGTTGATATCCATTAATAAGCAAGCTGTCATTCTGGGCGGCGTCAAACTGATTGGTAGATATTAAATTATTATCTGTAGTATAATAATCATAAACCGTTGAATTTTGAACTGCCCATTCGTTCATTACCGGATAATATGATTTTGCTGTATTATACGATGGACATGAAATTGTGGGTGATGATGACCCAGAACTTAAATAATAATAGCTTACTAAATCAATGAGAGATTCATTGCCTATTACAGTTGAACCAGAATAAGCCAATCCTGAGTTTACATCAACAAAATTAGGAAGAGTAAGGTTGTTTTGGTATCCAATTGTGATTGAAGGGAAAAAATCTATGTCGCCAAAGGCACTACCAGCTCCCTTAAATACAATCATTGAAACAGAAGCTGTATCGCGATTGCTATTCATGATCGAAAAAACCCATGTTTCCTGATCGGCATAACCTTTGTAATAAGTCAAAATGGTATCCAATCCTCCTTTTTTAATAAACATTCCTTTATCGAGTTCTGTAACTGAACCTGCATCTGTTTTGCGTTTAACAGTAAGATTTGTTATCTCAAATCCATCCCCTACTGCTGAAATACCAAATTTCAACTGGCCTCCTACCGGAACGTAAGCTTCGTTATTTGTATACGAAAGTCCCGTTTTTAATAAAATAAATGGAGTCGATGAACCATTTTCATCCTCAGTACACTGAGTAAATAAGAATAGTAAAGCTGTAACTGCAATAATGCAACTAGTTTTCATAGTTTGATAGTATGCTTTTCAGATAATCAATAAATTATTTTTGGGTTATTAAGAAAAATGGAAAACCCTACGGGAATTAAAAAAACTCACGTAGGATTTTTCAATATTGCTTAAAATTACTTTTTAATGATGTAAACAAATTTTACATATCCATCATTTCCTTCAAGTACTTCGGTTACTTTCAATAATCCATATTGATTGTTATGAGTTTTGAAAGCATAAATATCATTAACAGCCAGTA
>JAIFLC010000193.1 GCA_020049295.1 Bacteroidota bacterium | reverse complement strand
TTTGTATAATAAATATAAAAGGGTTTGGTCTTGCCATCAGGTATAGTTACCAAGGCTTTTGTACAATTTAATCCTGCAACATTTTTTATTTCATCTAATGGTTCAATTTTTATTTCAGGAATATCTTCAAAAAATAAGGATGAACTATTAATTACCTCACTGTATTTATATTTTTTATTTAAAACTCGAACAAGGGTAACGTTTTTATTCTCCTTTGAATTCTGTACATGAGTAAAACTAACTATCCCTGATAAGCTTTCAATTTTATTTAATGTATTATTGTTCTTGAATTTTACAGTCATTTTTTTTGGTAAAAGACCTTTAATAAATCGGTCTAATGTATCATCTAAATATTCTATATTATAATCAATATAACCTTCTTTTATCCTGTCTTTAAACTCAATCTTTTTACACGAAAATAATAGAGTGATAATCAGGGTGATAATTATTGCCAAAGAAATTCTCATACTTATAATTTAAGGGTTTCAAAACAGTTATTCGTAAAATGTGAACTAATTTAACGAATATTGGATTAAAAACAAAACGCAATATAATTATTAATAAGGATTCTTTAACTATTTGCTAAAAAAACATGCTTTTAATCATATGCCGAATTTCTTTAAACCCAATTTGATACTTGTCAATTTGAATAAATTTTTTATAGCTTTGTAGCTTTAACTTGATAATAATATAAATTAATGAAAATGAATAAATTAGCTGTAGTTGCATTAGGGGGTAATGCATTATTACGTGGTGACCAAATAGGAACAATTGATGAACAAGAACAAAATACATTTGATACACTTGAGAATTTAGTGTATCTGATTAAAGATGGATATGATATCGTTATTGGACATGGTAATGGACCTCAGGTGGGTAATATTTTAATGAGAAATGATGCCGGTGAGCATATGTATAATATTCCTCAAATGCCACTTGATATTTGTGTAGCCGATTCTCAGGGCGGAATAGGATACATGATTGAAAGAATGTTACGTAATGTCCTTAAAAAACATAACATCGATAAAGAAGTTGTTACTCTTGTTACATGTGTAGTTGTTGATAAAAATGATCCTGCATTTAAAGATCCTCAAAAACGCGTAGGCAAAATATATACAAGAGAAGAAGCCGACAAATTAATTGCTGATAAAGGGTGGATTTTTAAAGAAGAAGTAAAAGCTCATGGCGGATTTAGGAGGGTTGTTCCATCACCCAAACCTATAAGCATAATGAACGAAAAAGTTGTTGAAACACTCGCTCGACAAGGGAATATCGTAATTACAGTTGGTGGTGGTGGAGTTCCTGTTTATCTTGATGAGAAAAATGATATCAGACCTTCTGAGGCAGTTATTGATAAAGATTTGGCTTCGTCATTATTAGCAGCAAGAATTCATGCTGATGAATTTTATATCTTAACCGATGTACCTTATGTTTACATCAACTATAAGAAGCCTAACGAAGAGATAAAGGAATTCCTGAATAAAGCTGATGTGGATAAATATATGGCTGAGGGTCAGTTTGCTCAAGGTAGTATGGCTCCAAAAATTAAAGCTTGTTTGCAGTTTGTGGAGCAAGGTGGTAAGAAAAGTGTTATTACTGAAGCTACAAAGCTTGAAGATAAAAAATACGGAACAAAAATTACATTAGAATACGAAGATTAGTAATTAGTTATACCGAAATAAAAGAAAAAATAATAATTAAAACTTACAATTATGGCATTTAACTTAAGAAATAGAAATTTTTTAAAAGAACTTGATTTTACCAAAGAAGAATTAGTATTTCTTTTAAACTTATCAAAAGATTTAAAAAAAGCTAAATATGCAGGTACAGAGCAACAAAGACTAAAAGGTAAAAATATTGCACTGATTTTTGAAAAATCTTCAACTCGTACACGTTGTGCTTTCGAAGTTGCAGCTCAGGATCAAGGTGCTCATGTTACCTATCTAGAACCAACCGGAAGCCAGATGGGCCACAAAGAAACAGTTAAAGATACTGCACGTGTTCTTGGCAGAATGTATGATGGTATCGAATATCGTGGTTTTGGTCATACAATTGTTGAAGAATTAGCTCAGTTTGCAGGTGTTCCTGTATGGAATGGATTAACAAATGAATGGCATCCAACTCAAATGTTAGCCGATGTGCTTACTATGATTGAACATTCAGATAATCCTCTTGAGAAAATATCATACGCATATTTAGGTGATGCTCGTTTTAATATGGGTCGTTCTTTATTAGCAATTGGTACAATCTTAGGAATGGATGTACGTATTGGTGCTCCAAAAGCATTATGGCCTGATGCTAACTTAATTAAAGAATGCAAAAATATTGCAAAAACATCAGGTGCACGAATTACAATTACCGAAAAAGCTGAAGAAGCTGTTAAAGGTGTTGAATATATTCATACTGATGTTTGGGTTTCAATGGGCGAACCTAAGGAAGTTTGGGCTGAAAGAATAAAAATATTAAAACCTTATCAGGTTAATAGTGCAATTATGAAGAAAAGTGGAAATCCAAATGTAAAATTCATGCATTGTCTTCCTGCTTTCCATAATGCAGATACAAAAGTTGGGAAACAAGTTTCTGAAGAATTTGGTATGAAAAATGGTATTGAAGTTACCGAGGAGGTCTTTGAAAGTCCAAATTCATTGGTATTTGATCAAGCCGAAAACAGATTACATACTATTAAAGCTGTTATGGTTGCTACATTAGGAGCATAATAATCTACAAAACACAAAAAAAGGGTGCTTAATTTAGCACCCTTTTTTTATGATTTAAATACTCCCAAAGGATCAACAAACTTATTTAAAATATTCTCTGGATCTGATTTTGCTGCTTTTGATGTTATGGTCATAACAGGAGCCTCAGAAAGATTAACAATTTGGTGCGCAAATGCTCCTATATATGTATCAAAACTATAGTTTTCCTTATGGGTCATTATTATAATTAAATCGGCATTTTCTATATTTGAGAATTCCAATATATCCTGATATGCATATGTATTTTGTTTCTTTATCAGGCTTACTTTAAAAGGAACTTTTAAATCTTTAAGTTTCGATTTTAATTGTTGTGCTTTAGCTTTAATTCTTATGTTGCGTGTACCTAATCCTTTAAATAAAACCGAAACAAAATGCAAATGAGCATTATTTAGTTTGTGAAATTCAATTGCAGAATTTAATTGAAGATCAGCATTATCTGATAAATCAATTGGTACAATAATGTTTTTTATCTGCCCTACAGTTTTATTTTTAATTGTAATAACCGGACATTTTGATTCGGTAACAATGTGAGTTACAGTAGAACCCAATATCTTACTTTCATTTTCATCTTTGTGCTTGTCATACAAAACAATGAATATTGCATTTATTGATTCGGCATATTTTAGAATTTGTTCGTGTCTTCGACCAAAAAGTACGATCGATTCAAAGTTGACTCCAGGATATTTATCAGTAATACTCTTTATATTCTGCAATGCCATTTCATTTAACTTATCACGCAGCTCTTTATTGATGATTATATTATTCCACCAATCATTGAATTCGACAACATTTACCAAATGAATTTTACTCTGGATTTGTTTAGATAATAAAATAGCTTCACTGATAGTATTTTCTGAGCTCCCTGAAAAATCAACAGGTACTACTATGCTTTTTTGATTTTCTTCCACAGATTATAATTTTTTTGATATTTAAGGTTTCTAAAACGATTCGAAAATAAATATACTAATATTTTTATAATAATGCTTTTATAAAATGATAGGTCATATAAACTGATGCAGCCAGTTTTAACCCTACACCCAATAAAAATCCAATAAAAGCACCCATACCAGCTCGCAAGGCATTTTGAGATTTTGCTCCATTAATCGATTCGCCAATTATTGCGCCTAAGAGTGGTCCAAGAATTAGTCCAAAAGGGCCAAGAAAAACCATTCCAATAATCATTCCAATGGTTGCACCCCACATTCCGGCTTTTGATCCACCAAATTTTTTTGTACTCCAAATAGGAACAATATAATCGAGAACAGTTACAATTATTGCAATAGATGCCGTAATTATTAAAAACGGAACTGTAAAATCGGCAAATCGTGTAAAATGAATCAATAATAATCCCAAAAAACTAAATGGGGGACCTGGTAGAACAGGCAAAACACAACCCAATAATCCTGTGATTATTAATAAAATTGATAAGACAAGCAGTACATAATCCATAAATAAACCTCTGTTAATCTTTAAAGATAAAAAATCAAATCTTTTTTTGAAGTTTTAATTTGTGAATTTCTGATTTGATATCGCAGCTTCCGCAATTACATGAATTTTCTTTCTTATTGTTTAAAAGATTAATAAACCCAACTGTAGTGTACACTATGGCTGCTAATACTATTAATAATGCAATAATATCCTGAAACATAATTCTTAATTATTAAAATAAACTCCCAACCTGAAAAACAAGAAATGAAACCATCCAAGCCAGGAATGTTGTGTAAAATACTGTAAACAATGCCCATTTCCAATGCCCCGATTCTTTTTTTATTGCAGCAATAGAAGCAATACATGGAAAATAAAGTAGAATAAACATCAAAAAGCCAAACGCAATAAGCGGTGTAAATGCTTTACTGCCATTTTCATCTGTTTCATTTTGTAAGCGCATCGAAAGATTATCAACCGATGTGTCATTTTTATTGGCCTGATATAAAACACCCATGGTACTTACTACAATTTCTTTTGCAGCAACTCCCGAAAGCACACTTACACTCATCTTCCAGTCAAATCCAAGAGGTCGCATTACGGGTTCAATAAATTTGCCAATTCTTCCAATATATGATTGCGCTTGTTTTTCTGAATTCTTGTTTAATAATAAACTATCTATAGTTTGTGCTTTGATTGATTGATTAAGATCTGAATTTTGTTTAATAAGTTCGATTTTTTCATCATAGTTTTGCGAATAGTTTGTGTGTTTTGGATAATATCCTAAAGCCCAAATGATTATCGATGCAACCAAAATTACACCACCCATTTTCTGAAGGTACTGAGCTCCTTTATGCCACATGTGTCTTAATGTATTTCGCATTGTTGGTATTCGATAGGGTGGAAGCTCCATTACAAACGGTACTTCGTTTGATTTAAAAATTAGCTTTTTAAATAATATGGCAACCAATCCAGCAACAATGATTCCGATAGCATAAATAGAAAAGAGAACAGATCCAGGGTGATCCGGGAAGAAGGCTGAAATTATCAGAACATAAACCGGAAGTCTGGCACTACATGACATAAATGGATTTATAAGCATGGTAAGTATTCGGTTGTCCCTGTTCTCTATTGTTCGGGTAGCCATAATAGCAGGAACATTGCATCCAAAGCCCATAACCAGTGGTATAAACGATCGGCCATGTAATCCTATTTTATGCATAATACGATCCATGATAAAGGCAGTACGAGCCATATAACCCGTATCTTCCATTAACGAAATAAAAAAGAATAAGATTAAAATATTTGGCAAAAACACAATTACTCCACCAACACCTCCAATAACCCCATTTATAATTAGATCTTTAAAAGCACCATTGGGCATTGCGTTATGGATAAAATCACTAAACAATACAACTAGCTTATCAATCCAGTCCATAGGATATTGTCCAAGCGAAAATGTTGCCTGAAACATAAACCACATAAAAAAAATGAAAATTGGAAACCCCAAATATTTATGGGTTAGAAAAAAATCAATTTTATCTGTTTTCTTTCTCCTGGTGTGAATATTTCCTTTGTATGTTTCTTTTAAAGCACCTGCAATAAATCCGTATTTTGCATCGGTTATGATTGTTTCACTGTCTTCCTGTATGAGTGATTCAATTTTTTTTATTTCTTTTTCAGCTGTGTTAAAGATTTTTTCGTAATTGTCCTGCAATGCAAGCGCTCTTCGAGCTGATGTGTCTTTTTCCAACAGTTTAATTGCATAAAACCGCGAAGACACAGTATCTGTAAATTTTTTATTTTCCCAGATTACATCTTGAATAATTCTGATTGATTGCTCAACATCTTTTCCATAATTAATATGTACATGCCTCACATTGGGATCTTTATCTTCGTACACTTCGGCAACTTTCTGAAAAAGATCCTTAATACCATAACCTTTTGATCCAATAGTTGGAATTATGGGTATCCCAACCATTTTACCGAGTGATACGAAATCAAACTCATCGCCTTTTTGTCTTAATTCATCATACATATTAAGGGCAATAACCACTTTGATGTCCAAATCGATGAGTTGGGTGGTTAGATAGAGGTTGCGCTCAAGATTCGAAGCATCAACCACATTGATAACAACATCGGGAATTTCTTTTAAAATGAATTTTCGAACAAAAAGCTCTTCGGGCGAATATGCTGAAAGAGAATATGTTCCAGGTAAATCCGTTAAGTTAAAAGTATAATCATCAAGTTTAAACTGAGCCGTTTTTGAATCAATAGTAACACCGCTGTAGTTGCCAACATGTTCTTTTGATCTAGATGCAAAATTAAACAATGTAGTTTTGCCTGAATTGGGATTACCTACTAGTGCTACCTGAATTTCATGGCCCTTTTTATGAGCTGTTTTTTTCAGAATATCGTCGGTAATAACACCATTATATTTTACAATATCATAGTCTTTGGCTTCATCAACAGTAATAACCTCAATAAGCGAGGCTTCGGTTCTTCGCAGAGAAACATCATAACCCATAATATGATACTCAACAGGATCTTTTAATGGAGCATTTTTTATAACCATAACTTTTTGCCCCTTTACAAAACCCATTTCGGTTATTCTTTTGCGAAAAGCCCCGCGACCTCTTACTTTAGTTATTATTCCTTCTTCGTTATCTTTAAGTAGCGATAATTTCATTACAGTTTTAATCTTAAATAATCCTGTTTAAGGATTTAGCTCAAAAGTATACTTTTAAAAAAAACTAAACAATACCTAATAATAGGTATTTTTACAACAATTGGTAATGCGAATTGTTCTATTTTTACTTTTTAATATGCTAAAGATTTAACATGAGTGATAATAACATATACGATAAACTAAAGGAATTGCTCGATAAAGCAGGAGGAAAGTATACTATTTTAGAAGAGCAGGTTGATGTTGATCTTCAGATGAAGTTTTTTGAATTCTCAACCAAACTAACGAAGAATAAAAGAACCCGTAAGGAAATTATAGATGATGTTAAATTGCTTTATGATACAACAGCTGAACTTGAAGATAAAAAAAGGATTTTAACTGAATTGTCAGAATCTGAGTGTGTCGAAGGTTTTCGTGAACTAGAAAAATTTCTGAAGGTTGTTGATAAGGATCTTAAATCTTGGGCCATATTAGCCTATCAGCATTGCAGAATTGGATTGGAATCAAAGTTGCTCGATGAAAACAAAGTGTTTATTTCGACCGGTCTTGGTGGCAAAGAAGATAAACTTAGATATTTTACCGCATTTAAAACAAGATTAAATACCGAATTTACTGAAACGCAGAGAAAAATTATTGATAATGAGTTCTCGTTTGTTTATAAAAAAAACAATTGTGCAATTGAAGAAATGAAATATGTTGATCAATATCTCACTATTTTAGCAATAATGCCTGTCGATTGTGTTATTAACGACGTAATTGTTTCGGCAATTAATGAAGTAAATTTATATGGAGATTTTTTACATGTCGATTATTTAATTACCAATGTTAAAATCCTCGAAAAAAGTGATATTGAGTATTATTTTAAAAAGAAAAATAAATCATGAAAAATATTGTAAACATTGCCATTCAGTTTTTACCACAGTCGGAGACAAAAAAGGCATATGATTTGGTTGATATAGCAATTGAGGTAATTAAAAACTCCGGACTAAAATACAAAGTTTGTCCATTCGAAACGGTAGTTGAAGGACCTTATGATTTAATAATGGAAACAATAGAAAAAATGCAGCTTGCATGTTTTGAAAATGGAGCAGAAGAATTGCTGGTCTACCTGAAAATTCAGAATAGAAAAAACTCAGATGTTACCATCGAAGAAAAAATGGCTAAGTATAAATAGAAGTAAAGAAAAAAGCTGATGGTAAATCAGCTTTTTTTATTTTATTCTTTGGTTTTCAAGCCCAGGTCATCAAATTCAACGTTTGAAGAATATCCATTAGTGTTTTCAACTTCAACGCCAACTTCAGCATGTTCTATAGGCTCTATGTTTACAGCATTTACCTTGATGAAGTCGATTGCTTCGGTAAGATTAACAAGGAATTTGTCAAAATCTTCTTTATATAAGAAAATTTTGTGTTTTTCAAAGTAATGCTTACCGTCGCGGTTAAATCTTTTCTTACTCTCCGTGATGGTTAGATAATAATCATTTCTTTTTGTAGCTTTTACATCCAGAAAGTAGGTTCTTTTCCCAGCTCTTACAACTTTAGAGAATATTTCTTCACGTTCATTATTCTCTATTTCTTCATTTTTATCAAATCCGTCCATCTTAAATTTAATTAGTCGTTACAAAAATAATCAACACTCAAAAGTAAAAAAATATTTATTATTTCATCAGAAAAATGTTTTTTTTTAAATTATCAAACAAAACAGGGGCTCTTAAAGATCGTTTTCTATAATGGAAAAATGAGGGTATTCTGTTAAATTTGTTACCAAATCATCAAAAGTGAACGAAAAAATAGCTTACTTTGCAACCTTGGAATTGTAATTTAAAAACTAAAGGAGTTCTTTATAATATGGTTAGCAGAAGATTACTACGTATCAAAACTCTTCAAATTTGTTATGCTTATTTTAAGTCTGACAATCAGTCGATCGCACAATCTGAAAAAGAATTGTTTTTTAGTATTCAAAAATCCTACGACCTTTATCATTATCTATTTCTCTTGATGCTTGATGTAAGTCAATTTGCCCAATCAAGAATAGACTTGGGTTCGCAAAAAAGAATCCCCACATTCGATGATTTAAATCCAAATAAAAAGTTTGTTGAAAATAAGCTATTAAAACTCCTTGAAAAAAATACCGCTCTTAACCATTATTTAAATAACCAAAAACTAAGCTGGATAAAATATCCCGAATTGGCTAAAAATCTGTACCTTGAAATTCGTGATTCTGAATTGTATAAAACATATATGAACTCATCGGTATCATCATTTACCGAAGATAAAAAATTTATTAGCGATGTATATTCTCAAATCATTATAAATTTTGAACCGCTATATCAAAATCTCGAAGAACAAAGCATTTACTGGAACGATGATGCTGAGTTTGTTATTAACATGATACTTAAAACATTACGATCATTTAAAGTGAACAGCGACGAAAATGTTGAATTAATGCCATTATTTAAAAATGATGAGGATATTGAGTTCACTAAACGATTATTTAGAAAAACAGTACTTAATTATAAAGAATATGAAGGTCTGATATCTCAGTTTATTCAAAACTGGGATTTGGAGAGATTAGCTTTTATGGATAATGTTATTATGTGTATGGCTATAGCAGAACTTACAGAGTTTACTGATATACCAACAAAGGTCACCTTAGATGAGTATATTGAAATTGCAAAATACTACAGTACTCAAAAAAGCAACCTTTTTATTAATGGTATTTTAGATAAAATTGTTGATCATTTAAAGAAAGAAGGGAAAATGCTTAAAACTGGTCGAGGGTTAATCGGTGAAATTTAAGTATTGTCTGTATAACAAAAATGTTTTTAATTTGTATGATATTTAAAAAAGATAAAGTGAGGTTTTTTACTGTTTATATTATTCTGTTGATATTTTCGGTTGGGTTTCTTTCATGTTCACTAAGCTCAAACCAAAAAAATGATGGCAATAAACAGGAATTAACTGATGGATTTCCGGAAATTACATTTGATACCTTATTTTATGATTTTGGTAATTTAACTGAAGGAGAGAAGGTTGCTTTTACTTTTAAATTTAAAAATACAGGTACAGCTGATCTGTTAATTCTGGATGTCTACTCCTCTTGCGGTTGTACAATACCAAATTTCGATAAAAAACCTGTTATTCCAGGAGATGAAGGAAAAATAGAAGTGATATTCGATAGTGCAAACCGAAGTGGATTGCAGAATAAAACTATTACAATAAAAACAAATACTCAACAAAGCGAGAAATCGCTTTGGATTAAAGCAAATGTAAAATCAAATTAAAGTAAAAATTAAATTTAAAAAAAGATGAATATTTTATTAAACGTTTTATTAATGGGTCAACCGACTCAAGGTCAAAACCCTTATCAGGGTTTTATTATGTTGTTATTAATTGTTGTCGTTTTCTATTTCTTTATGATTCGTCCTCAGATGAAAAGACAAAAAGAACTAAGAAAATACCGCGAAGCATTGCAAAAAGGCGACAAAGTGATAACCACTGGTGGTATCTACGGAAGAGTTGATAGCATAAAAGATAATTACGTTATTGTCGAAGTAGACACTAATGTAAGAATGAGAATTGATAAAAGTGCTATTTTAAGAGATTCAAGTGATATTGAATCGAAGTAATACATAAAAGCGTTTAGGGAGATCATCCTTAAACGCTGTTTTTAATTGTTATTGTTATTTTGACTACAATCGAAAATAGTGTTAATATCATTAGCGAAACCAGGAAAAAAATAAGACCTGATAAGAGGATTTTTGTTTTCTTGTTTTTTGTTTTTATTTCAGCATTGTTCTGGTTTTTAAACCAATTAGAAGCTACTTACGAAACCGATATTACATATCCGGTAAGATTTGATAATTTCCCAAAAAATAAAGTTATTGTGGGCGACATGCCTGAGTATTTTACAATTCGTGTAAAAGCACGTGGTTTTAAAATCCTTGAATATAAAATTAGTAATACATTTCTTCCATATGTAATTGATGTAAGTAAGCTAACCCTGAGGTTTCATTCATCTGAAAAAACATCAAGATTTTTTACACTTACACGTCTTTTAGAAGATAATATTGAGGGCCAGATAGGATCCGATTTTCAGCTTTTAAAAATTTCACCTGACACATTGTTTTTTGAATTTACCAAAATAGTAACTAAAAAGGTACCCATTTTCTCTGAGGTTAAAGTCGAAGCTGAACCTCAGTATATGATTAAAGGGAAAATTATATTCGACCCTGACAGCATATTGATTTCGGGAGCAAAACCGAATATTGATACTATTTATAGTGTTTTTACAAAACCAATTAAGGTTGGTAAACTTAATAAGGATTTTACTGATGAGGTTGATTTAGTGCCGATTAAAAACATAGATTTTTCAAATGTTTCAGCAAGTGTTTTGATAAAAGTCGAAAAGTTTACCGAAGGTAATCAGCGTGTTGAAATAAAAACAATAAATGTCCCAGATTCCCTCGTTTTACGAGTTTTTCCAAATGAGGCTGAAGTATATTACCATGTCGGACTTACAGATTATGAAAAGATTATTCCCCAATTATTTGATATTGTGGTTGACTACAACGATATAAAAACACAACCCAATAAATTGAACCTTAAACTCGTAAATAGCCCTGATTATTTGCAGTCTGTTCGATATTCTCCTACATCAGTCGAATATATAATTGAGCGAAAATAATGCTAAAAATTGGTGTTACCGGTGGAATTGGCAGTGGAAAAACATTGGTTTGTAAAGTTTTTTCAGTATTGGGTATTCCTGTTTTTAATGCTGATCAGGAAGCAAAAAATGTTATTAATTCCGATAAAGAGGTTATTTATGAAATAAAACAATTGTTCGGAAAAGATATTTATGCTGATCAACAAATTGATGCCAGGAAACTTGCCGGAATAATTTTCAATAATAAAGAGGCAATTCAGCAAGTAAACTCACTTGTGCACCCCAAAGTAAGAGAGTTGTTTAAAAGTTGGTGTAATCAATACGAATATATGCCTTATGTTATTCAAGAAGCAGCAATACTTTTTGAAACCGATGCCTATAAACAACTTGATTTTACAATAAATGTTCATGCATCTGAAGAAACACGGATTAATAGAGTTATGATGCGTGATCAGGTTTCCAAAGAAAAAGTGCTAGAAAGGATGAATAATCAGATTAAAGATGATGTGCGATTAAAACTGGCTGATTTTACAATATATAATGAAAATGAGTCGATGATTCTTCCACAGATATTAGAAATTCATAAAAAATTTAAACAAATAGAAAATTAAATAATGGGCAAATTTGCTAAATGGATCGCAGGAGGTTTAGGCTGGGCATTTTTTGGACCTATTGGAGGTATTGCAGGATTTGCTTTAGGGTCGTTGCTCGAAACCCAGGAGTTTTCAAAAACCACTGGCTATTCGGCCACTACATCCGGGAGTTTTGCTCTTAGCCTTTTGGTACTTGTAGCTGCTGTTATGAAAGCTGACGGAAAGGTTTTGCGTTCAGAGCTCGATTATGTAAAAAAATATTTTGTTCAATCGTTTGGTGAAGATTCGGCCGCAGAAGCCCTGAAAATGCTTCGAGATATTTTAAATCAGAATATACCGTTGCAAGCTGTGAGTATACAAATTAAAGAGAATCTCGATTATTCATCGAGACTTCAATTGTTGCATTTTTTAATGGGGGTGTCTAATGCAGATGGCCAGATTGCCAAATCCGAATTAATTACAATTGAATCTATTTCTAATTATATGGGAATAAGTTCGAAAGATTTCGAATCAATAAAATCGATGTTTATTGAAGAAACTGATTCGGCATATAAAATTTTAGAAATAGAGAAAACTGCTTCTAATGAAGATGTAAAGAAAGCATATCGAAAAATGGCTGTAAAATATCATCCCGACAAGGTTGTGCACCTCGGAGAAGATTTTCAAAATGCTGCCAAAGAAAAATTTCAGAAGGTAAATATTGCATACGAAAAAATAAAAAAAGAAAGAAATATGGTATAAACCTGTTTTTTTTTAAAATAAAATTTTTGTAAATGCTTTTGAATTGTATTTTTGTATTGTATAAATAAAAATGAAAATTATGTTGAAAGATATTCTATCAATTTCGGGGTATGGTGGTTTGTATAAGTATGTTTCTCAAGGCAGAAACGGAATTATTGTAGAATCGCTTGAAGATAAAAAACGTATGCCTGCACATGCATCGGCAAAGGTTAGTGCACTTGATGATATTTCAGTATTTACTGAAACTGATGATATGTCCCTTAAGGATGTGATGAAAGCAATATTTGATAAGGAAAATGGTGGCCCGGCCATTGATTATAAATCTTCGGATAGTGAATTAAAAAAATACTTTGGTGTTGTTATTCCAAGTTATGATAAGGATAGGGTTTATACATCTGATATTAAAAAGATAATAAACTGGTATAATATTTTGCACAAGCATAATCTTTTAAATTTTGAAGAAAAAGTTGAAGAAAAATCTGAATTGAAGGATGAAGCAAAAGAAGATGTAAAAGTCGAAAAGGTAGTTAAAGAGAAGAAAGCACCAAAAGCAAAAAACGTAACAAAAAAGAACGAACCTGCTAAAACTGGAAATAAACAAACCAGAAGAAAAGTATAAAAGTAAAACCGCTAACTGCGGTTTTTTTCTTTATTATACACAACGATTTTCTTCTTGAAGAAAAAATAGATTTAAATTAATTTTGGATGTATTGTAAGGCAGGATTCAATCTTTTTTATTAATTGTAAATGATTAATTGGTTTTGAAATATAATCGTCACAACCAGCCTGAAATGCTTTTTCAGAATCACCTTCCATGGCATTTGCTGTTTGAGCAATAACGGGTAATTCAGGCCTCAATTCTTTTATTTTTGCTGTTGCATCATAACCACTCATTCCGGGTAACTGAATATCCATTAAAACCAAACTGATTAATGGGTTTTGCTTTACCAAGTCAATAGCTACAAAACCGGATTCGGCCCATATTATTTTTGCTCCTTTATCTTCAAGTATCGACTCCATGAAAAGAAAACTTGAATAATCATCTTCGACTATTAGAATATACTTATCCCTGATATATTCTTTCTCTTCCAGGCAACTATTATCTGAAGGTATTACCTGATCACTTTCTATACATAAATAAGGAATTTTAAATCTAAATGTAGATCCTTTTCCTAATGCTGACTCAGCCCAAAGTTTTCCACCCATTAGTTCCGCTAACTGTCGCGAAATGGTTAATCCAAGACCTGTCCCTCCATATTTTCTATTGATACGGTCGTCGGCTTGCTTAAATCGTTCAAATATTAATTCAATATTCTTTTCATCAATTCCTATTCCTGTGTCTTTTACAAAAAACTCAATAAATCGATTATCAAATGTTTTTGTATATCCGAACTTTATAAAGCCTGCATCAGTAAACTTAATAGCATTGCTTAAAAGATTAGTAAGGACTTGGGTAATTCTGTTACCATCACAAAATACTACTGCCTCAGAATCAGGAAGTTTTTCTTCGAATACAAAATCAATATGCTGTTTGTCATGCTTTTCGAGCTCTGATTCGAATATTTTAACTAAATCGTTACAGATAAAATTCAAATTTGCTTCGGTATTATAAACAGTTATCTGACCTGATTCAATTTTTGAGATATCAATAATATCATTTATTAAACTTAATAATTGCTTGCTATTGTTATAAACAATTTCTAAAAAACGGTCTGTTTTTTCTTTTGATTGATTTCCTCTTAAAAGTAACTGAGAAAAACCCAATATACCGTTCATTGGTGTTCTTATTTCGTGCGACATATTAGCCAGAAAGGCTGATTTCAGACGATCAGCCTCTTCGGCTTTTACTTTAGCTTGTTTTAATTTCTCTTCGATATTGCTTCGGTAAAGTGCAATAGAAGCTTGGTTGGTTAAGGTTTCTAATGTATTTTTAATTTGGATAGGAAGTTCTTCTTTAGTTAAAATTGCTGCCAACCCAAAAGTCAGTTCTTCTACACGAAAAGGAATATAATAAAGATACTGAGCACCAATCGTTTTAGCAAAACTCTTAAAAAGCATATTGGGTAAATTCTGGAAATCATATTTATACTCCGAAATGTTGATTTTGTGCAATCGGGCATTTACTATTTCTAATCCAAGGTTTGACATATCAAATTCAGATTCAAGTGGATTAATACCTAGGGAAAATATTGAACTTTTCATAAACCTTCGAAAACCATGAATGTTCTTCGGTTTAAGAATTCTTGATTTGGAATCATAGGAACAAATAACCACCTGAGCTGTTGGTTTAATATTGATAATCTGATTTCCAATATAATTGAATATTTTATCTCGCTGTGTTATTCCAAGAAATTGCAATGCAGAATTAGCTAAAAAACTAAGGTTTATTTTGTTGATTTTTTGATCAGTAATATCTCTTGATGTATAAAAAATATGGTCAATGTTTCCTTCTTCATCTAGAACACCTTTACCAATTGTTTGAAGCCAAAGATAATTACCATTTTTATGCTTAAATCTGTACTCTGCTGATCCACTTGATTTTAAGTCTTTTTTTTGTGCAAATAATTCAAGTATTGTATTCTTGTCGCCTGGATGTACAAAATCAAATATTTTTTTATTAGTAATCTCTTCTAAACTGTATCCTAGCGATTTCTCAAACGAAGGACTGATATATGTTAATCTGCCTTCGGCATCCGAAATACAAATCATATCAGCAATATTATCTGTAATTCTCTTGAAAAAATCCTCTCTTGCCAGGTTCTTTTTTTCTGTTTTCTTCTTTTCGGTAATATCAATCGTTACACTACCAATTAAATAATCGTTGTTTAACTGAATTGGGAAAATAAGTTGCTGAACATCTAATAAAGAACCATTTTGATGTTTTATTTGTATTTCAAAAAACCTATTAAATAAGCACGAATTATTATTGTTAACCAAATCATTAAATTGTTTTTTAAACCTCTCAAACTTTGCGGTATCATTGTAAGCCGGAAAAATTAATTTTGAAAGATTTAGAAAATCCTGATTTAATGCTTCTTCTGTATTTATTCCTGTTAACTTTTCAATGGAGCTATTCCATTCCAGAATCTTTCCTTTACGATCAAGGATAATAATTCCTTCGTAAGACTGGTTGATAAAGCTTCGTAATTTTTTTTCACTTTCTTTTATTGCCAGCTCGTAATTTACTCGTTCGGTATTATCAATAATTATCCCAACAATGGCTGGTTCATTATTGGTGATATCGGTAAAAATCGATTTGTGAATTTCAATGTGATGTATTTGGTCATTGATTTTAACTGTTTTTTGTCGAATTATGGTCTTTTTTTCGTCAATTACTTGTTTATCATGTTCTCTATAATCTTTAATTTTCTGTTCAGAAAAAATATCAAACAATGATGAACCAATGATTTTTTCTTTAGGTATATTTTCGAATTTTGCAAATGCTTCGTTACAACCAATATAAACCCCACTTTTGGTTTTAAAAAATACAGGAAGAGGAATTGATTCGATCAGATTGAGGAGATTTAACTCACTATTAATAAGTTTATTCTGGGTCGATTCTAGTTCGGGTATGGATTTTGATTCGTAAACCGATAACTTATTACGAAGAATTGAGTTTTCATTCTGCAAGGCAGAAATCTTTTCTAATAGATCTTTTATCGAATCTTTTTCTGTCATAAAAAATCAAAATTCATCCTAATATTTTAACGAATCGATCAATATAGAGTTTCAGTAAGTTATTATAAAGTATCGAACTTTTTTGCTTTTTCCCAATATAAATTCATTTCATCCAGAGTCATATTTTTTAATGAAAGTCCTTTATTTATTGTTTGTTCTTCGAGATAATTAAACCGTTTAATAAATTTTTTATTTGTTCTTTCCAATGCAGTTTCAGGATCAATATCATATAATCGAGCCGCATTGATTATTGAAAAAAGAAAATCGCCAAATTCTGCCTCAATTTTTGAAGGCTCATTTTGTTCAACTTCATGTTGCAGTTCACTAAGTTCTTCGCGAACTTTGTCCCAAATCTGGGATCTGTCATCCCAATCGAAACCAACTCCACGAACCTTTTGTTGAATACGGTTTGCTTTTACCAATGCGGGTAATGAATCTGGAACACCTGATAAAACTGATTTTTTACTATCCTTTTCGGTTAATTTGATGTCTTCCCAGTTTTCTTCCACTTCGCGATGATCTTTGACTTTTACATCGCCAAACACATGTGGATGTCGGTGAACTAGCTTTTCATTAATGCTGTTTATTACGTCGGTTATTGTAAATTCATTCTTTTCTGAAGCAATTTTTGCATAAAAGACAATATGTAAAAGAATATCACCAAGTTCTTTTTTCAGATCTTTCATATCGTTTTTAATAATCGCATCGGCCAGTTCGTAAGTTTCTTCTATAGTTAATGTTCTTAAACTTTCGATAGTTTGCTTTTTATCCCAAGGGCATTTTTCTCTTAATTCATCCATTATTGCTAATAAACGATCGAATGCTTCAAGTTCTTTTTTCATGTTAACAGTATAAATTGTTGATCAAAAAATATTATTCTATTTTATTTAAAGTTAATGCGTACTGTCGAATTGGTGTCCAAACCCAATAATTCGGCAGCATTACCTTCACTAATGGCTATTTCTAATAAGTTGATTGAGTTAAAAATTGCCAGCAACTCACCCGGATTCGTTTCCTGATAGGTTTTATTTATCCGTGTTATCACATTTCGGTTACTCTGAATATAAATTTTAAATGGTCTTCCATTACCCACTTGTTTGAATAGGTCAAACGAAATATTAGTAATTGCATTTTGAAACGAATCAATATAAACAATACTGCCAATAATTACCGATTCCTCTTTAGTGGCCTGTAAGTTTACTCTACGTATTTGCGAATTGGTTTTAGTACTGATAGATTCGAGTGGTTCTCCGTTTATTATTTTACAAGCAACTTGTGCAAAAACATCTAACTCGGGAAATGATGTTGCTTGCTGGGTTTCTATTATATAGGTCTGGATTGGTTTCTCTTCAAACAATAGACTGAAAATTCCATTGTCTGTCGAGATAAAAAACTGATCTTCAGCCTGTACGATCATATGTTTGTGATTCTCGGAGTAATCTGATTTAACACCGATAATATGAATTGTACCTTTTGGATAGTTGGTATAACAGTTCTTTAAAATAAAAGCAGCCTGAAATATGTTAAATGGTTTAATCTGATGGGTAATATCAACAACTGTAACTTCACTACATAGACTATAAATAGCTCCTTTTACAGATCCAATGTAATAATCATTTTTATTCCAGTCGGTTGTCAGGGTAATAATGGGCATTTTATTTAGGGCTGATTTTTTCGTTATAAAGTTATTTCTTTTAACTATTTATAAAAATGTTTATCATCATAAATTAAAATGAATTAAAAAGTAAAGTTTACCACTCCAATTATTTTTAGTAATTTCGGTTCAGTATTTATTCATGTTTGCTTTAGTGATTTGTGTTGATAGATAGTATTTTATAATAAATAACAACAACTAAAGATTAACATAACATAACAGCGTTTATGATAGAAAAAGTAATATATCTTGAGGGAATTGAGCCTGTAAATGTGTATGGTATTAATAATATCCGATTAGAAAAATTAAAGGATTTTTATCCCAAACTAAAAATTATTGCACGCGGTAATGAAATAAAAGTCCAGGGTGATGAAAATGAAATTAATGTTTTTGAAGATAAACTGGAGATTATTATCGAGTACTTTTTAAAATTTAAACAATTAAGCGATAATGAGTTCGAAGCTTTATTAAAAGGGGAGGGTGAGTCGCTTTTAAAAAGACGCGAAGATGCTGATGATGCACTGGTTTATGGAAATAATTCAAAACCTATTAGAGCAAGAACCGTAACCCAGCAAAAACTCGTTGATGAGTATAATACTAATGATATGTTATTCGCGATTGGGCCTGCAGGATCAGGGAAAACATATACTGCTATTGCTTTGGCTGTAAGAGCTTTTAAAAATAAAGAAGTAAAACGAATTATTCTTACCCGACCAGCAGTTGAAGCTGGAGAAAATCTTGGTTTTTTACCCGGAGATTTAAAAGAGAAACTTGACCCTTATTTGCGTCCATTGTACGACGCACTTATGGATATGATACAACCAAAGAAACTTGCTGAACTTATTGAAGATGGCATAATTGAAATAGCCCCATTGGCTTATATGCGCGGACGAACGCTCGATAATGCATTTGTTATTCTCGATGAAGCACAAAATACAACAGTAAACCAATTAAAAATGTTTCTTACACGAATGGGTAAAAATGCCAAGTTTATTGTAACTGGCGATATTACGCAAATTGATTTACCAAAAAAAACAGATTCGGGATTAGTACAAGCGTTAGGTATTTTAAAGGATATTAAAGGCATTTCAATTCTTTATTTTGATGAGCGCGATATTATCCGACATCATCTTGTAAAATATATTGTTAATGCATATAAGAAACAGGATGAGAATAAGAAAGAAAATAGTAACCAGTAACTAGTAACATATAACTTTAAACTTAAAAATTTTTCATATGGCCCAGGCAGTAGTAAAAACCAACTTTAATTTTCCGAAACAAAAAAGTGTTTACAAAGGAAAAGTGCGCGATGTATATAACATTGATGATAAATATCTTGTTATGGTTGTTAGCGATCGTATTTCGGCATTCGATGTTGTTCTTCCAAAGGGTATTCCTTATAAAGGACAAGTGTTAAATCAGATTGCTGATAAATTTCTCGAAGCCACAAAAGATATCGTTCCAAACTGGAAGATTGCTACTCCTGATCCAATGGTTACAATCGGGCATTTTGTTGAAACTTATCCGGTTGAAATGGTTGTTCGTGGGTATTTAACAGGTCATGCATGGCGCGAATATAAAGATGGAAAGCGACAGATTTGCAGAATGCCAATGCCCGATGGAATGAAAGAACATCAGAAATTTCCTAAGCCTATAATTACTCCTACTACAAAAGCTCACGAAGGTCACGATGAAGATATTTCGAAAGAAGAAATCATTAAGCAAGGACTGATTTCGAAAGAGGAATACGAAATGCTCGAGAAATATACCTTGGCATTATTTAAACGAGGAACAGAGATTGCCGAAAAAATGGGTTTGATATTAGTCGATACCAAATACGAATTTGGTAAAAAAGATGGCAAAATATATCTGATCGACGAAATTCATACTCCCGATTCATCACGTTATTTTTATCTTGAAGGGTACGAAGAACGACAAGCCAAAGGTGAACAACAAAAGCAGTTATCTAAGGAGTTTGTGCGTGAGTGGTTAATGGCGAATGGATTTCAAGGTAAAGAAGGACAAAAAGTACCTGAAATGCCTGATGAATTTGTTAACCAGATTTCGGAAAGATATATCGAATTATTTGAAAATATTACTGGGGATAAATTCATAAAGGCCGATGCCAGCAAAGTTTTGGATAGAATTGAAAAGAATGTAAATGCAAAACTTATTGAATTACTTAAAAAATAAATAATCGTTCTGAAAATTAACTTTTTATATCTATTTACGTTATAAAGATGTACTTATATCTTTTTTAAGTAATTATTAATTGGAGGATTAAAATGTCAGAACGAATTCGCCCTATTTTTCATAACGGTAAGAAAATCTACTTTTCAGATTGGACAAACTTGAAAAATACTGAAGATGCGCTTAAAGTAATGAAAGAAACATCAGATTTTGTTATCAAATTAGGTCAGAAAGATTTACTTGAACTTATTGATGTAACTGGTTCATTTGGAAATACTGAAATCTTTAAAGCACTTAAAGAAATTAATAACAAAGTAAAACAGTTTAACAAAAAGAAAGCATTCATTGGTTTATCTAGCCCTCAACGAGTTATTCTTAATACAATTAATATTTTTTCTGGAACAAGTGTTGTCGGATTCGATGATTTAGAGTCGGCCAAAGATTGGCTGGTGAAGTAGATATAAAAAAGAGGCTTGGAAATTCAATTCCAAGCTTCTTTTATTAAAACATAATGCTTACTCCAAAATAATAAGTGCGTTTGGAATACAACTCGTTAAAACTTTCTGAATAATCACTATTGTAGTTTTTACTCATTACATTATCGGTGTTAAAAATATTGCTTATACTGCCATAAACTACCAATGCAAAATTAGCATTCAGTACCCAGTATTTTGTTGCCGTGATATCTAATTTATGATAATCGGGTAATCGTTCTGCATTTTCCCATGAGCTATATTCTGGCGAATAAATATCAAATGAATCAATAAAAGTACTACCCACAATTGGTTTATAATAACATCCTTGCCTGAAGATGTAAATCGCATTTAGTTCAACAATATCTTTTAATTTATACTTTATAACACCACGGATAAAGTAATCCAGATCATAATCCGATGGATATTTGGTGGTTTCTGATTTTATTTTAGCATCGAGACTGGTAAATGATAATTGAATCTCAAAAGGATTCAACTGTATTTTTGAATAGATTTCGGCTCCATAAATAGAATTCTGGTTGTTTGAATACGTTACATTCTTTGCAAATAGTGATGTTTGTAATTCGAAATTTTCATTTACAAAATTATAATCCAGCGTAACCTGATCGCTCTCGAAATGGGTTACCGAAATTTGCTCCGCATTTGGCATCGATAATCGGTTATAATGTCCTGCCGATAAGGTTATACTATTCATTTTGTTGGGTTTAAAGTTCAGATTAGCTTGGTAACTTAACATGTTTGGCTCATCATTTATTACAATATTTTTTCTTATTCCTGATCCCAAAATCAGCTTTTTACTCAAATTAAATTTTGAATAAAGAAATATCTCAGTAAGCATAATTGATTCATCTGAACTAAACTGTATTATTGGGTTTTCAGGATTTTGACCATAATATAACATAGGCTTCATTCCGGATGCACTATTTTGCCTGTAATCAATGGATGTTCCGGTTTTCACACTTATTTTATTGAAAAAATATTGATAGTTTGATGAAAAGTACATATCCTGCTTGTCAATATCAATATCGGTATTGCCAAATACATATTTCTCGGAACTTAGGTTATAACCTGCATTTACAGTAAACTCGCTTTTATTTTGTTGCATAATAAAGTTTGCTACCGTAAAGTTTCGTTTTTTATCCATATCGAAAATGCCCGAATAGCTTGGATGTCGCAATTTAAAATCGTAGCCTTCGGAATTGCTATAGTTAAATAACTTAAACCTTGTTTTGCTATTCATATTATAAAGAAAGTGCAAACCAAGATCAAGCGAATTAAAGTCTTCCAAATCCTCTAATGCATCCTGGTTTAATCCGGTTAAAATTTCTGAAGGTGAATAATTGGCAAAAACAGTTAATCCAGTTTTATCGGTTATTTTTCTGGATGTAAATGCTCCAACACTTGCAAAACCAAGACTTATTGTATTAAGGTCCTCATTTAAGATATTGTTATAGGTTTGCAGACTAACTAATCCCGAAGCTGAATTTCCATATTCTAAAGGAGGATTGCCTGCAAAAACATGCATCCGGTCAACAATAGAAGTATTGAAAATGCTAAATGTACCAATTCCATTAAGCTGCGAAAATCGGATTGCATCATAAATGGGAACATCATTTAAAAAGATACCGGTTTCATCGGGTCTGCTGCCACGTAGACTAATACTCGCCGATTCGTCGGTTGTGGTTGATGACGGCATTGCATTTATTGCCAGCAAAGGATCTGCTTTAGCTGCAGGATTTAAATAAATATCCAGCTGTTTCATTTGCTTAACCGTGAATTCTTCTGCTATAATTCTACGAGCCGTTATAACTGTTTCGGTTAATAACTGGGCAAATGGTTCCAGTTCAATAATCGTTTCCATATCTTTTACCAAGGTAACAGAAATATGCTTCTCTCTATACCCAACATAACTTATTATTAGAGAATCTGATAGGGCATTTTCTTTTATTCTCAGATTAAAAGAACCTTTATTGTCAGCAATTGAACCAACTTTCCAGTCATTAAGGAGAAAAATATTCGCTCCGGGTAACGATTCCCGGGTGTTTTTATCAATTATTATCCCTTTAATATTCAACTCCTGACCAACAAGAGATAACGATATTAGAGCAATTGCAATACTTAAAACTATCTTTTTCATTTCTTACGATGATTTTAAAACACCAGGCAATAAACTGTTTTTAACCCAGATAAAGTTGGGTTCTATTTGGAGTGCTTTTTCAAATATTAGTTTCGCTTTTTCTTTTTGATCTGTTTTTGAATAAGCAATGCCGAGCCAGGCCATAGCATCCAGATAAACCCAATCTTTTGTTTGTTTTTGTTCTTCGAACAAAGAAATGGCCTTTTCGAATTCCTGAATGGCCTTATCTATATCGCCACCCCACATTTTCGGAGTAAAATATTTCGAACTTGCATCCTGGCGCCATGCTAATGCGCTATTTGAATCAAGCTCCAGCGCTTTGCTAATGTGTTTTCCGCTCTGCGAACCAAGAGTCATTCCTTTTGCCGGACTAAAAGCCATTTGCACACTCATTATTGCTGCTGAAATTGAATACATTTCTGATGAATTTGGATATTTCTTCATTAAAACATCAACCTGTTCAACCGTTTTATCGATATATGCATTGTAAGTTGCTTCGTCCTGATTTGATAAGCAGCAATAGATAAGTCCATATTTTAGTTTCATTGCTTTTATCTGATCCGACTCATTTCCATTCTGCAAATCGAGAATTTTATCAGCTTCTGTGGCTATTTGTTTCCATAGAAACATGTTGGAGTTAAGGTAAGCAAAGTATGCTTTTTCGTTTAGTTGCTCAAATGACACGTTTTGAGCTAAAAGCCATTGTGTACAAGCGAATAATGTAATTGTAAATAAAAATTTTTTCATGATTTTTTGTGTATTAGTTTGTTTGTAAAAGTATTTGTCTTGTATTTTTTTAAATTGATGTTGTTTGCTATTTGATTGATGAATCTTGCTATAATAATATAAACCAGTTTAAAAAATAAACCAAAATATCAAAAAAAATTACATTTTAAGTAATTCTTTTAAATCGTTTACATATTGCTCAAAAGCATCAACTCCTTTTTTAGTAATAGTGCAGACAGTCTGTGGCATTTTACCTTTGTATCCTTTGTCAACTTTAATATAGCCAGCTTCTTCGAGTTTGGTAATTTGTACACTTAAATTTCCTGCGGTAGCGTTAGTTTGTTCTTTCAAATAAGTAAATTCGGCTTTGGTCAATGAAATTAAAAGCGACATTAATGCCAATCTCAATTCTGAATGTAATATGGGATCTAATTTTTTAAGCATTTTTCTTGTTATAATTTTTTAACATATAACCCGGAACTAAGAATCCAAGGGATGTAATAACAAAACTTAATAACTGCAAAAATTCATAATTAATGTAAAAGCTTATAATTGCTCCAATCCAGAATATAACGGCTCCAAATATCAAAGGTCTGAATTTTAAAATAAAACCAGATATAAAGGTAGCAAAAGCAACTAAAATAAAAATAAGTGAAGTGATTTGATAGTTTAGTTCTTTCATAAAAAATAAAACTAAGAAATAGCTAATTAAAAAAGCCATCCATGTTACAAAATGGATTCTTTCAATAGGCGAAATAACTTTTCTGGATCGGCCTTTTTTATAATTATAAATAAATACAATAATAACTCCTGGGAAAATAAGAAGCCATAATAAATCGGGGTTTTTATACAGGTTCAAATAGCTTACAATAAAATGTGCTAAACTGATTAGAGCAATGGCCCAACCCCAAAAAAGGAAATTAAAGATTTTATCGCTCAGATTTGTTTTTGCAGAAGATATCATCTCGTTAATTATTTTAAGACTCTCTTCTGGGTTTAGTGTTTTTTCATTTGTTTCCATAGATATGTATTTAAATTATTTTACAAATATAAACTAGTTTATATAATAAACCAAATGTTTTTGAATATTTTTATAAATATTATTGAAAGTATTGGTTAATATATTCGGACTAAAGTCCAAAATATAGTAATTTTTTATTACCCCGACATTAATGTCGGGGTAATAAACTTACATTTCTAGCTGGGCTTTAGCCTATTTAAAAGAGAAATTATCATTACGTTGTAAACAAAAGCCAAAACCGAAGTACATTAATTTTTAATGAATCGTGGTAATTTTAAATGAATTATAAGTCTTTTAAAATTATCTTCTTACTTTTGCTACTTACAAAATTTAAAAAATAAAATAATGGATAAAGTATTAGGAATAGGCAATGCGTTAGTTGATATTATGACAAAACTTCCCGATGAGTCAATATTAGAAAAGTTTTTATTGAAAAAAGGGAGTATGCAATTATCTGATCGCGAGTTTGCAGAAAAAATAAATCAGGCAACATCAAAATACGAAAAATCACAATCATCAGGTGGATCAGCAGCAAATACAATACATGGATTGGCAAATTTAGGTGCTGCGACAGGTTATATCGGTAAAGTTGGTAGCGATGAGTTTGGTGAATTCTTTAGTTCAGATATGCGTGCAAATAATATCGAACCTATATTATTAAAGAGCAAAACAAATACCGGTAGAGCAATTGCATTAATATCACCCGATTCGGAGCGAACTTTTGCAACTTATTTAGGTGCTGCAGTTGAGCTTAACGAAAATGATCTGAATACCGAACAATTTAAAGGCTATCAATATTTACATATCGAAGGATATCTTGTCCTAAACCATGCTTTAATGAATAAAGCAGCTAAGTTGGCCAAAGCAAATAATATGAAAATATCAATTGATATGGCTAGCTATAATGTTGTAGAAGGTAATTTAGAGTTTTTTAAAAAATATGTCAAAGAGTATGTTGATATTGTATTTGCCAATGAAGAAGAATCAAAAGCATTTACTGGAAAAGAACCCGAAGATGCTTTAAACGAGTTGGCAGAATATTGCGAGATTGCAGTTGTTAAAATTGGCAAAAAAGGTTCGTTGGTAAAGAATAATGGGAAAATATATCGTATCGAGCCATTTAAAGCTAATTCAATTGATACAACTGGTGCTGGTGATTTATATGCTTCTGGTTTTTTATTTGGTTTGGTAAATAATATGCCAATGGAAAAATGCGGAAGTATTGGTTCTCTATGTGCAAGTAAGGTGATTGAATTTATTGGTTCGAAGATGGAACTTAAAACTTGGGAGCATATTAAGAAAAATATTTATTAATCTTTATTTAACAATTTAAAAAAAGGTAATTATTTCAATTACCTTTTTTTTGTGATTAATTATTTTTTTATAAAGTATAAAATATCGATGATTAATGAGTTTGTATTTTAGTAAAACATTGCTTAAATTTATAAAGCTTTAAATCACAGAACGATATTAAAAATGGAAATTCATGTTTATGAATACCCTGTTAAATAGAATAAAAGAACTTAAAGAAAAAAGTAATTTTAAACTACCCGATGTATTAAGTATTTATTCAAAAAGCAATTTTACTGTTCAGCAAAAGGCTAGAGTCTTCTATTATATATGTATCGCAGCAGTGGTTGGGTTAATTTTACTAATTATTTCATCAACTTATGTTCAGTTGAATGGATCAGTAGGCAAAATTGTACCTCACATTATTCTCCCTGAAATTGTTATCGTATTGATTTTCTTTTTTTGTATTCGATTATTAGTAAAGGGGTATTACAATCTCTCTACTCATTTATTTATGGTTTCTGCAAATATTACTGTTTGGTATGTTATGTTTATGGGTAAAGGTGATGTAATTACTCAATTCGATTCAGTTGTAATACTGCTTGCATTAATAAATGTTATTCCCCTTTTTTTTATTCATTATAGGTGGTCAGTAGTATTATTTGTGGTATTCAATTTAATTCTGCTATTAGCTTTTGGTTATATAAATAGACAGCTAATAGATCATTCGAGTTTAGTTGATTATTTAGTTGATACTTCTGTTGCTCTTATTTTTTCTGGTCTTGCAGCATATCAAATTGTGAAAATCAACAAGCGCTCACTTGAGCAAGTAGAGCAAGATTATAAAGTAAGAGTTAAAGCTGAAAGTGAACTTGCAATTACTGAAGAACGATATAAAACACTTATTGAGGCATCAAAGGATGGAATAGTTTTAATCGATTTAGTGGGAAATATCCAATTTGTAAATAATCGATTCTCTGAAATGGTTAGAATCGAGACAGATAAGATAACAATAGGTACAAGTTTTCTTACCTTTTTTATTGAAAAGGATATATCTAAAATAAGGAGTGTTTTGCCTCAGTTATCGCATTTAGGACATATAGAAAATTTGTTGGTTTATGGACTTAGATCTGATAGAACTATTTTTCCTGCAGAAATAAACTTTATGATTGTAAAGAATAATGAAGGGATTCCTAATAGCATTATGGTTAATGTGCGAGATATTTCTAAACGTATTAAAGCTGAAGAAGAACAGCTTGAAAGCGAATTAAGATATAAGAATTTATTTGAAAATGCGCAGATTGGAATTTATCAAACAACCCCTGAAGGAGAAATATTAAATGTTAATCCTGCTATTCTCAGATTATTGGGGTTCGAATCAATTGAAGAGCTTAAAAGTGTAAATCTTGAGGCTGAGAATCATTATGATAAATATGGTCGTACCAGATTTAAAGAATTAATAGAGAAAAATGGAGTTGTTCGGAATTTAGAATCAACCTGGATAAAGAAAAATGGTGATATAATAACAGTAATAGAAAATGCAAAAGCTGTAAAAGATGCTTCCGGTAAAATACTGTATTACGATGGATTTGTCGAAAACATAACTGAAAAGAAAAAGGCCGAAATGGCTTTAAGAGAGAGCGAAGAGAAATACAGAACTCTTATGGAAAGTCTTAATGAAGTAATTATTGTTGCCGATACTGATCATGTTGTGCAGTACGTGAACAAAAAATTTACAGAGGTATTGGGTTATGATCCAGAAGAAATAATCGGCAAAGTTGGGTATAAGATTTTACATGATCCCGATGATTTTCACCTGATTGAAAAAGCCAGCAAAGAAAGACAGGATAAAAAAATGTCTCATTACGAATTACCATTTATAACAAAGGATGGTCGTAAGATAGATATGCTTGTAAGTGGCTCTCCAATTATTGATGCAGATGGAAAAATCATTGCATCAATAGGTGCCATGATTGATATAACAGAACGAAAAAAAGCAGAAAAAGCACTGATCGAAAGTCAACAGCAATTTGAAACGCTTGCCCAAATGTCGCCTGTTGGTATTTTCAGAACAAGACCTGATGGATATACATATTATGTTAATCCAAAATGGTGTGAACTTTCTGGATTAAGTTTTGATGATGCACAAGGTGATGGATGGTTAAAAGCAGTGCATCCTGAAGATAGAGAGTTTCTTAGCAAAAACTGGAACTCTAATACATATAGTGGAAAAAAATCGTTTGCTGAATATCGTTTCCTAAAACCGGATGGTAGTATTATTTGGGTTTTAGGCAATGCCATTCCTGAGATTATTGATGGTGAACTTAAAGGATTTATTGGTACAATAACAAATATTACCGAGATTAAAAGTGCTCAGGAAAAAATCAAGGAAAGTGAGAAAAAATTCCGTGATATGGCCGATCTATTACCAATCGCAGTTTGGGAAACGGATATGCAAGGAGTATGCACCTATACGAATAAGGTCGGATTTGATATTCATACCTATACTTATGAAGATTTTTTGGCCAAGGTTAGTATTTTATCATTGCTAATTCCTGAAGACAGAGAACGTGCTTCAGAAAATTTAAAGAAAAGAATTCTTGGAGCACCAATTACTGGGGAAGAATATACTGGACTTACAAAAGAAGGTAAAACATTTCCTGTGAGAGTTTATACAAGTGTTATATACGAAAATCAAAAACCTATCGGGTTTAGGGGAGTAACAGTTGATATTACAAAGGTAAAGGAGGCTGAAAAAGAGCTTAAGGATAGTGAAGAAAAGTATAGAACTCTTATGGAAAACCTGAACGATGTTATTATGATGGTTGATAATGATGATCGGGTATTATATGTAAATAAAAAGTTTACCGAAAAACTTGGTTATACACCCGATGAAATTGTAGGTAAAATTGGGTATCA
The DNA here is from genome assembly GCA_020049295.1 of Bacteroidota bacterium. GTDB lineage: Bacteria > Bacteroidota > Bacteroidia > Bacteroidales > UBA12077 > UBA12077. The sequence continues at coordinate 1,003 of JAIFLC010000193.1, read as the reverse complement.
GGTTTTGGTTGATAAAGAAAATCATGAATCAATAAAAAATGCTAACCAGAAAAGACGTAAAAAAGAAACTAGTCATTATGAAATACAGTTTATTGCTAAAAATGGAAGCAGAATAGATTTTCTTATTAGTGGTGCGCCTGTGGTTAATGCCGAAGGAGAAACAATAGGCTCAATTGGAGCAATGGTTGATATTACTGATCGTAAAAAAGCTGAAAAGGATTTAAAAGAGAGTGAAGAAAGGTATCGGACAATTATTGAAGCATTCCCCGATATTATTATGATCTCAGACTTTAATGGCAACATTGTTTTTGCAAATAGTGTTCTCGAAAAGCTTACTGGTATTACTCCTGCTGATTATTCAAATACTAAACGGTTAGCCCATATCCATCTTGAAGATGTTTATATTGTAAAAAATGCTATGGACGAGCTTCTCTCAGGTAAAAAAACGCACACCGGAATTATTGAAAACCGATTTATCGATAGTTGGGGAAATTTGCATTGGTTTAGTGGAATAATGTCAAAATTAACAATAAATAATCAGACTTACCTGCAAACTATTACCCGTGATATTACTGAAAAGAAGAATATTGAAAAAGAACTGGATAAATATAGGGAACATCTTGAGTTTTTGGTACAAGAACGCACAGATGAATTAGGTTCAGCAAACGAAGAACTTGTTTCTACCAATGAGGAATTATTAAATCAAAGAGAAGAACTCGAAGCGGTATTAGTTAATTTGCAAAATGCACAAAAACAATTAGTTCATGCCGAAAAGATGGCGTCTTTAGGTGTACTTGCTGCAGGAGTGGCCCACGAAATTAATAACCCACTTAATTTTATTAAAGGAGGGGTTGTTGGTTTAGAAAGTTATTTGAATGAGAATTTAAAGTCTCATTTTGAAGAATTAGCTCCTCTTATTGAAGGAATGAATATAGGTATTGATAGAGCAGCTGCAATAGTTACAAGTCTCAATCACTATAGCCGCAAAGATGACAAGCCTGCC
>JAIFLC010000166.1 GCA_020049295.1 Bacteroidota bacterium | reverse complement strand
AAAATCAAAGGAGCTTTATACAGGAAATACCGAGTTTACAGATTGGTTTCCGATTGATGATGCGTATATCAAACCTGTTGACAAAATCATTGAAATGTTTTATAAAGGTGATGCAAAAGCTGCCGGCGAAGCGCTTGGTCGGTTTAGTGCTGAATATGCTTTGAAAGGTGTTTATAAGGTTTTTCTTCTGGTTGCTTCTCCACAGTTTTTAATGAAACGGGCTACAAAAATAATGACTACCTATTACCAGCCATGCGAAATTAGTGTATCAGAAAATGGAAATAAATCTGTTATTTTAATAATTACCAAATTTTCTAAAATAAATCCTGCATTAGAGTTTAGAATTGGTGCCTGGTGCCAGAAAGCGTTAGAACTTACTAATTGCCGAAACCCAAAATATACTATTAGAAAAGCATTAACTAAAGGAGATCAGTTTACAGAAATGGTTTTTAGCTGGGATTAGATAGGATACAAGATACAAGATTCAAGCTTGCCTGCCGAAAGCAGGTTGCTGGTTGCTAGTAAGTCTAATGAATTTTTTAATAATTCTTTTAGGCTATTATTTCTCTGAAAAATAGTTGCAGTATTGTGAAATTCCACAACTTTCGCATTTCGGTTTTCGTGCAATACAAACATACCTGCCATGCAGAATAAGCCAGTGATGAGCTATTGGAATTAAATTTTCCGGAATATATTTTACAAGTTGTCTTTCTGTTTCGAGTGGTGTTTTAGCATTTGTGGTTAAACCAATTCTTTTTGAGACTCTGAAAACATGTGTATCGACAGCCAATGTTGGTTTATTGTAAACTACCGAAGCGATTACATTGGCAGTCTTGCGACCAACACCAGGTAGTTTCTGGAGTTCGTTAATATCGTCTGGAACAACTTCATTAAACTTTTCTACCAGCATATTTGCCATTCCAACCAAATGTTTTGCCTTATTATTTGGGTACGAGCAGCTTTTAATGAAGGAAAATACTTCATCAACGGAAGCCTGTGCCATTTCGTATGCTGTTGGAAATCTCTCTAACAATCGTGGCGTAATTATATTAACTCTTTTATCGGTACATTGTGCACTTAAAATAACCGCTACAATTAATTCAAAAGGAGTTTTATAATCGAGTTCAGTTTCAGCAATGGGTTGGTATGTTTTAAAATATTCAATAATTCTTTCGAATCGTTCTTTTTTGGTCATGTAATTTGCTAATGTATTGGTATTTCAAAATAAAACTTTGTTCCTTTATTTATTGTTGATTCATACCATATTTTACCACTTAATAGCTCCATATATTTCTTTACCAGAGTAAGACTAATTCCTAATCCACTGGAGTTTCTTGGTACATTTTTTCCTTTTTCGAATTGATTAAATATGGTATCTCCGGATTCTTTTGGTATTCCTATACCTGTATCAGATACAAAAAAAGTAATAGAATCTTTATCAAGCAAAAAACCATATTCTATTTTCCCACGGTTTGTGAATTTTATCGCATTATTTATTAGTTTAAATAAAATTTTTCTTAATAAATGATTATCTGTTTTAATTAAATAATTTGAATAGTTAGCATCAGGAACATAATTGATTGTAACTAAATCTTTTGATAGACTATTTTTTATATTTAAAAAATCATCTTTTAGATTATTCATAAAGAAATAAATATCAAACTTTTCTCTGTAGATTAATAATTGATTTGAGTTTATTAACGACAGATCAACCAAGCCCTCGATGGTAGATATAAGATCATCACTATTTTTCTTAATAATATTTGCGGCTTCAATTTTTTCCTGATTCGAAATTTCTGCATCTACCATTAACGAAGAAAAACCAACAATTCCATTTAAAGGAGTTCTAATCTCATGCGAAAGGATATTAATAAAATTTGTTTTTAATTCATCAGCTAAATTCACGTTTTGCTCTGCAAGTATAAGTTGTTTATTTAGTTCTTCCAGAATATCCTTTTGTTCAGATATTTTTTTGTTTTGTTCAATCAACTTTTTGTTTATTTTTCTGATATTTATAATAAAAATGATTGATGAAGTACTAATAACTAATAACAATATAGAGATAATTAGTAAATAAGAAGAAACTGTTTTTTGTTTATCAATTTTTAACAAATTTATTTCATTCTCCTTTTGTGTAATTTTTAGCTGATGCTCAAGTGTACTTACCTGATTAATTCTTTTAATATCATAAACCTGCTGGTAGGTATCTATATATTTTGAATAGTAATTACCAGACTCCTTATAATTACCAATTTTACCATAGTTTTGTGCTAATAGTCTGTATATATCTACTAGCTCTGATTTATTTTGAAATTTAGTAGCGATGGGTATCGCTTTGTTAAGAATACTAATCGACTGGTTATAATCCTTTTGAATTATAAAATACTTTCCATAGGCAATATATGTTCTAACGAGCCCAGTACTGTCATTTGCAATTATGTTGCAGTTTAAGGCTTCTTCAAGATAGATTTTGGCTGTGTCTAACTGATTCAGATTAAGAAAAACAGTTGCTAATGTTGAATATGATCTTCCGGCATTTCTTGTTAGGTTATTTTCAATTTCGAGTGCTACGCCTTTCTTAAAAAATAAAATAGAAGTATCATATTTCATCAGTTTATTATAAACCCTTCCCATGTTGGCATAAATTACTCCAGCATAACCCAATTCACCTTTTTTTAAAGCGATATCTGATCCCTTTTGAAAATTTTCTAATGCATTGGCATACTCGAGAATACCTTCGTAATACAATCCAGCATAATTAAAAACTTCGTACTTTTGATCAATAATACCCAACGACTCAAAATACTGTTTAACTTCAAAAGTAATTAACAATCCTTTGCTATAATCGCCTGTATCCCAATAAATATTTGCTATCCCTACATAAAAAGTTGTAACTAAATCACTTTTATTTTCTTTTGCAATTTTTAATCCTCTTTCATAATAATAAAGAGCACTATCGGTTTGGCTTGTTAATTGAAAGAACCTTCCCAAATAATAATAACTATTTTCAATTCCTTTTAAATAGTTATTCTCTTCAGAAAGTTTTAACGTTTTATGAGTTAGATATTTTATACTGTCATTTTTTAAATTGATATTTTTTGATATGTTTTCTAAATTCATATCAATTATTGTAATGTTTTGGCTGATGATTTTATTTTCCTGAATTAGTGGAGCAGAAAATAATGAACAATTGTATAATAGAATCGATAAAACTGATAAAAAATTCTTCTTCATTATTTCCATATATTCAATTATTACAGAAATTTAGATAATTCACCTTACATTACAAAAAAGAAAATTACTTTTTTGATAGAATAAAAAAAATAAAGTTTTGAATAATACTTCAAACAACGTTTTTTAGAGTCCATATTATTCATTTCTTAATTTTATTGACACCTATTATTTATACCATTTTTTTTTGGTTAATCTGAATAATTATGTTGCTTTGCACTTGTTTACAGATTAATTTATATGGTTAATTATTTGCAGGTTGAGAATTTGAAAAAATCGTTTGGCGATTTGTTACTTTTTGTGGATATAAGTTTTACTATCGATAAAGATCAAAAGGTTGCCCTTATCGCAAAAAACGGTACAGGTAAAACAACACTTTTCAATATTATTACTGGAAAAGATTCACAAGATACTGGTAAAATTATTTTCCGTAATGATATAACCATTGGTTTTCTGGAACAAAACCCGCTATTAAATCCAAATAATACAATCCTGAACGAAGTATTGCATTCATCAGTAAAAGTTAAAGAAGCAATTATACAGTACGAAGCCGCTATACAAAATAATGATAAAGATTTGCTTTCAAAAGCTACAGAACAGATGGAGCAAGTTGGAGCATGGGATTATGAGGTTAAAGTAAAATCAATTCTTACTCAACTAAAAATCGATCGGTTTGATCAGAAAATTTCAACACTTTCGGGTGGTGAAAAGAAACGTGTTGCATTAGCATCGGTTTTAATCGATGAACCCGATTTGTTGTTGCTTGATGAACCTACTAATCACCTCGATCTCGATATGATTGAGTGGCTCGAAAGCTATCTTAAGAATATGCATTCAACCTTATTGATGGTAACCCACGATCGTTATTTTCTTGACAGAGTTTGTAATGAAATTATAGAAATGGATAATTCTAAAATATATAGTTACAAAGGTAATTATTCATATTTTCTGGAAAAGCGCGAAGAACGTTTAAATAATGAAGAAATGCAGGTTGAACGAGCAAAAAATAGTCTTCGTAAAGAAGAAGATTGGATGCGTAGGATGCCTAAAGCAAGGAGTCATAAAGCAAAATATCGAATTGATAATTATTTCCAGTTAAAGGATATAGCTTCTCAAAGTAGAAATGATGAACAAATTCAGATTAATGTTCAATCATCACGAATGGGGAAAAAAATACTGGAAATTAAAAAACTAAATAAAAATTTTGATGATTTTATAGCAATCAAAGACTTTAGCTATAATTTTACACGAGGCGAAAAAATAGGCATTGTTGGTGATAATGGTACAGGAAAATCAACTTTTCTGAATATTATTACCCAAAACATTCAACCCGATTCTGGAATTATTGATGCAGGTCAAACAGTTGTTTTTGGTTATTACAAGCAGGAAGGTATTCAATTTAAAGAAAACCAGCGTGTTATAGATATAGTACAGGAAATCGCCGAAGTTGTTTCGTTGGGTGGTGGCAGGGAAATGGGAGTAAAAGAGTTTTTAAATTATTTTCTTTTTCCTTTTGATATGCAATACACGCAGGTTTCGAAACTGAGTGGTGGCGAAAGAAGAAGGTTATACCTGGTAACTGTTTTAATGCGCAAACCTAATTTTTTAATTCTTGATGAGCCAACAAACGACCTCGATATTATGACTCTTGGTGTGTTGGAAGATTATCTCACAACCTTTGATGGTTGTGTTCTTGTTGTATCGCACGATAGATATTTTATGGATCAGATCGTAGATCATCTTTTTGTTTTTCAGGGAGATGGTATAGTTAAGGATTTTCCTGGTAATTACTCACAATACCGAGAATGGATAGTAAAAACTGAGAAAACTCAAATCAAAGAATCCATTATAACAACAAAGAAAAATGTAGTAAGGGATGATAAACCTAAAACGAAACTATCATTTAAGGAAAAAAGGGAATACGAACAGTTAGAAAAGGAGATTGCTGATCTTGAATTGGAAAAATCTACCCTTGAAAACGAAATAAATGCAGGAAATCTTAAAAATGAAGATTTGATACAAAAATCGAAACGAATAGGCGAAATCATTCATTTATTGGATAAAAAAACCGATCGTTGGTTGGGGTTGAGTGAGTTTATTTAATTTTTTGTATATTTCTGAAAATACTTTGTCATGGATTTTGGACAACTTAAACCGCTACAGGAAAGAGCCAAAGAACTTAAATGCATATATGATATCGAAGAAACACTTCGTAATTCATCCTTAAGTTTTAATGAATTAATATTAAAGATTTTGGAGGTTATTCCAAATGGATGGCAGTTTTCAACTATTTGTGTGTCTCAAATAGAAATCGATGGTGAGAAATACTCACTTCCAGGTTTTAAAGAAACTAAACAGTTTCAGATGGCAGAACTTATCGTTGATAATAATATTGTAGGAACAATAAAAGTATTTTATACTGATATTCCCTTTGATACAGACCCATTTTTGCCTGAAGAACAAAAGCTTTTAAATAATATAGCTCATAGCTTAAGTAGATTTATATTTTTCAATCGATTGGAAGGAACGGTAAAATTGTTATCAGACCAAACAAAAGATATAGATGGTGTTAAATACCTTAAAAGCTTTGGTGATGAACACTGGAAATGGCGTTTTCGAATGGCTCAAACGATAACAGATAAAACTGATTTTGAATATTATGGAATTGAAGCCATATATCTAATTGGTAGTACAAAAGAGGCCAATGCAGGACCTGCAAGTGATATCGATTTGCTGGTTTATTTTATTGGCACCGACAGGCAGGTAGAGCTTTTTAAATCATGGATTGCTGGATGGAGCCATTCTCTTGCTGAGTTTAATCAACAAAAAACAGGTTATAAACTAGAAAATGGAATTATTGATTTACATATTATAACGGAAAAGGAAATTTCAGAACAAAATAGTTTTGCTATGATGATAAAAAATCCATTTAATCAGGCTCGCTTACTTAGAAAAAAATAATTTATGCATTGTTTATTCGTTTCTGATTTACATGGTAGAATTGATCGATACCATAAACTTTTTAGTTTGATAAAAACCGAAAAACCAGCAGCAGTATTTATTGGTGGCGACCTATTACCTCATAACCATAATTCAGCTGCGGAATTTAATTTTAAAGAAACTGATGATTTTATTGAAGATATTCTAATATCTGGGTTTCGAAGCTTAAAAAATGAACTAATAAACCAATACCCAAGGGTTTTTATAATTCTTGGAAATGATGATCCCAAAATCGAAGAAAAAAGAATAATTGATACCGAATCAGAAGGAATATGGAACTATATGCATAACAGACGATATGAATGGGAGGGTTATGAAATTTTTGGTTATGCAAATATTCCTCCATCGCCATTTTTATTGAAAGATTGGGAACGATATGATGTTTCCCGTTATGTCGATCCGGGTTGTATACACCCAATCGAAGGAAAACGCACAATAACCGAAAATATAGATATTGAATATGCTACTATTCAAAAAGATATTGAAGTGTTAACTCAAGGTTTTCAACCCGAAAAATCGATCTTGCTTTTTCATACACCACCCTATCAAACGAATCTTGATCGTGCGGCTTTAGATGGTAAAACCTTTGAGCATGTGCCACTCGATGTACATGTTGGAAGTATTGCTTTACGTCGTTTTATAGAAGAAAAACAACCTCTTTTAACACTACACGGCCATATTCACGAATCATCAGAAATAACGGGATTTTGGTCTGATAAAATTGGAAAAACAGTGCTTTTCTCAGCAGCATATAATAAACCAGAACTTGCGGTTGTTAAGTTTGATCCTGAAAATTTGCGACTGGCAGAAAGACTCATTTTATAGAATGGACAAAAGGTATAGGGTATAAGGTATAAGGGAAATGGAAACCAGCAACCAGCTTGCCCGCCGAAGGAGGGTAACCAGCAACCAGCCACCCAGTAACAATTTCTTCCTAAATTTTGATCGTTACAATAAATTCTGTACTTTCATTTCGATTTTAAACAAACAGTTATGAATACATTTGGTAGAATTTTCAGGGTTCATATTTATGGCGAATCGCATGGCACCGAATTAGGAGTGCTAATTGATGGTTGCCCGGCAGGACTAGAAATCGACGAAAAGGAATTTTTAACAGATATTCAACGACGCAAAGCTGGTGCAAAAGGTACTACTCCCCGAACTGAAGAAGATTGGCCAATGATTAAATCAGGTGTTTTTAATGGCAAAACAACGGGTGCACCTATAATAATTGGTTTCGAAAATAAAAATACCAAATCCGAAGATTATAATGAGTTATTAGCAACACCCAGACCCGGGCATGCAGATTATACAGCCAAAATGAAGTTTGGTGGATTTAACGACTATCGGGGTGGAGGACATTTCTCAGGTCGACTAACGCTTGGATTAATTGCCGCAGGTGTAATTGCCAAAAAAATCATTAATCCAATAATGGTTAAAGCAACTCTTATCGAGGCAGGTGGATTAAAAGATAGTGAAAAAGCTATTGAAAATGCGATAAAAAATAACGATTCCATTGGCGGTATAGTCGAATGCTGTGCTAAAAATGTACCTATCGGTTTGGGTGAACCTTTCTTCGATTCATTCGAATCGTTAATTAGTCATATTGTTTTTGCAATTCCGGCAATTAAAGGAATTGAATTTGGCTCAGGGTTTCAATCAGCAAAAATGACCGGCAGTCAGCATAACGATGCTTTTGTTGATGTAAATGGAAAAACAAATACAAATTTCTCTGGCGGAATAAGTGGTGGAATTACAAACGGTAACGAAATTTATTTCAGGGTTGCAGTAAAACCCACATCGAGTATTGCTGCTCCGCAACAAACCATGAATTTCGAATCCGGAATAATAGAAAAACTCGAAATAAAAGGTCGTCACGATACTTGTATTGCTCTGCGTGTTCCGGTAGTTCTCGAAGCTGTCACTGCAATTGTTTTAGCTGATTTACTGATATTGGAACAAAGAATTCCAAGGATCAAATAGAAATAATATGAATAAAGTCAGACAAGAAAATCAGGTTACAAACAAGTTCTTTGAGGGTTTATGCTTTCTTCTTGCTATTTGTCTCTTTTTTATACCTTTATTTTATTATAAAAGGTTGCCGCAAGAAATTCCTGTACATTATAACTTTTATGGTCTTCCTGATGCTTATGGAAACAAAAGCACTTTGTTTTTGCTTGCTTCATTAGGCTTTGTTATTTACATAATTGTTGTTTTTGCTGGTTTTATTGGTGAAAAATACTATAACGTACCTTATAAAACGACTCCTGCCGGAAGAGATAAAATAGTCTTTTTTGTACGTAAAATTCTAAAGGTATTAAGATTTAATACCTTAGTGATCTTCAATTTTGCCATTATAGGAATAATTCTAAACTCCTTTGGATATATATGCGGATTAGGACGATTTTCTTTTGTTATTGTCGTTCTTATAATTTTGTTACCTGTTATTGTAATGTTTATCGGGTTGAAAAAACTGGCCAATAATTCCTAAAATCATAAAAGAACAGAAATAACTGGTGTTTTAAGTTTAATTACAGGCAATTATTCAATCTCAATTATCTTATTCTTTATTCCATAAATTATAAGTTCGGCTGTAGTTCGTAGTTTCAATTTACACATAATGTGGTTTTTATGACTATCAACCGTACGAACACTTATAAAAAGCTTTTCCGCTATTTCTTTATTCGAAAATCCTTTGCCAATCAGTTCAATTATTTCTATTTCACGACTAGTAAGTTGTTCATCCTTATCTAATCGATCAAAGCCCGAATATGATTTTTTAATATAACTTTTTAAGATGGATGAAGATATTAATTTACCTAGATATTCATCTCCATTTGAAATTGATGCAATGGCATCGAGCAGTTCTTTTCTTGATGTATCTTTTGGTAAATAACCCTTTGCTCCATTTATCATTGCATTGATTACAAACTCCTCGTTTTTATGCATCGACAAAATTAGAATTTTTATATCAGGGTATTGTTGGGTAATGATTTTTGTAAGTTCAATTCCGGTAATTCGTGGCATTGACACATCCAATATAAGAATTTCAGGGGATTTAATTTTTAATAAGCTTAATAGCTCGTCACCGTTCGATGCTTCGCCTATAATCTCCAGGTTGCTTTCGTCACTTAATAAGGATTTTATTCCATCTCTAAATATCTGGTGATCATCGGCAAGAATTATAGTTGTTTTCATACGAATAATCTATATGTTGATTTTTATTATTGTACCATTATCCTGAACGATTTCAAATGTTCCTCCAAGCAATTCTGTGCGTTCGCGCATATTTGAAATTCCGTTTCCGGGTTTATAATTTTCATCAAAGTTAAATCCAATTCCGTTATCGGAAATAGTTAAATTTATTTGATCAGACAAATCGAGGCTGATTATTACTTCCGAAGCTTTAGCATGTTTAACAATATTAGTAAGTGCTTCCTGTAGTATTCTATAAAGGTATATTTTTACTTTTTCGTCACACTTTTTTTCTTCTGCATTATGTGTAAATTCAATCTTAATTCCAGAATTTTTGCGCACTTCTTCGCAACTATTTTCTATTGCCGAAATCAACCCAAATTGATTTAATACTGGCGGAGCAAGGTTTTCTGACATGCTAACTACTTCTTTAGAAATAGTCGCTAATAAACTCTTTGCTTCCTCTACAATCTGAAGTTTCAATTCGGGCGTAGCATTTTCGTATCGCTCCAGTTTCATTTTTGTGGCAAGTATATATTGACCCAAACCATCATGTAATTCACGCGAAAGTCTTTGTCGCTCAATTTCCTGACCATCAATCATCGACGTTATGCGTTTTTCTTTTTCGTGTTTTAATTCCTGGGTCTGAATGTTGATTTTCTCCGACATCTTGTTAAATGCTTCGGTAAGTTCGCCAATTTCATCGTTTGAATCATTTTCTAAATGCACCGAATAATTGCCAGAAGCAATTATTTCGGCTGCTTGTTTTAGCTTAATAACCGGTAGTGAAATTTTTCTGGAAATGATATAAACCAAAACAAAGATAAATAACGAAACAACTATGCTTAACAGAATAATGCTATTTCTTAATGTATAAATTGAAACCATCGCTTCTTCAACATCTATTTCTGCAATAACGGCCCATTTATTATTCGAAATTTCCAGAGATGAGTAGGATCCAAAAACCTTAACATTCCTATAATCTAGGTACTCGTTGGTACCTGATTTCCCTGAAAAGACATCTTCTGTAGCTTTTGTTTTAACTTTTATAGTCGAATTCTTATAATCCTCGAATCTCGAACTTGAAAGCATTATGAAATTATTATCAACAAGATATGCTTCACCTGTTTTACCAAGATCATTACGTGGATTTGTATTGAACATCAACGAATTAATCGATTCTATATCATTCTTGGTCAAAGCAGAGTCTCGATTTGATTTCTTTAATTCAAAATATCGGTTTAGGCTTTGGGCTTTTTCAAATCGTATTGATGTTAACTGATCGTAAGTTCTCGAAATAAGTGCGTTTTTGGCCGAATAATAGGAGTATATACTTAAAACAAAGATGGTTGCTAAACAAATAAAAAGATAATAAACAAATAACTTTTGTGTAAGACTAGTTTTATATCTATAGGAT
>JAIFLC010000187.1 GCA_020049295.1 Bacteroidota bacterium | reverse complement strand
ACTTCTCAATGTATCTCAACTGTCACTCATATTACAGTCTCCGTTACGGCACCATGACCATTGAAGAGATGGTTTCAGAAGCCAAAAAATATGGTATTCAGGCTCTGGTATTGACCGATATAAACAATACCATGGGGATGATGGATTTTATAAAAGAGTGCAATGAAAATGATATTCAGCCGATTGCAGGTGTTGAGTTTCGTAAAAACAATGATTTATTGTATATCGGAATTGCAAAAAATAATAAAGGATTTGCTGAACTAAACGAATTTTTAACTCATCAGAACCTGAATAAGTCAAAATTACCTGAAATAGCGCCCTATTTCAATTATGTATATATAATCTACCCATGGAACAGGAATGATACAAAAAAACTAGCTGAGAATGAATATTTTGGCATAAAACCAGCACAAATACCAAGTCTTATAACCTCAGGAGATCGTTTAATGCTGGAAAAACTTGTTGTATGGCATCCTGTAACACTTAAATCAAAAACCGATTTTGAAGTGCATCAATGCTTGCGGGCTGTTGATAATAATACACTTATATCAAAATTAACAACTCTGCAAATAGCTCGGCCTGATGAAGTTTTTATTCCAACAGACAAGCTTTTGGCTTATTATTCACAGTATCCACAGATTATTCGTAATTCAGAAAATATTTTAAGTAACTGTAGCATAGGTTTTGATTTTAAGGCACATAAGAATAAAAAAACGTTTACTGGTGATAGAAAGGATGACAAATTATTACTCGAAAAACTGGCTTATGATGGTTTGAAATACCGATATGGCGACAAAAACAAGGTTGCACTCGAACGCGTACAACACGAACTTGAAGTAATTGATAATCTTGGCTTTTCAGCATATTTCTTAATTACCTGGGATATTATCCGATACTCGCAGATCCGAGGTATTTACCATGTGGGTCGTGGTTCGGGAGCTAACAGCATTGTTTCGTACTGTTTACAAATTACCGATGTTGATCCAATTGAGCTTGATTTGTATTTTGAGCGTTTTATTAATCCCAAAAGAACCAGTCCTCCTGATTTTGACATTGATTATAGCTGGAAAGACCGCGATGAGATTCAGGATTACATTTTTAAACGTCATGGAAGAAAACACACCGCTTTGCTTGGAGCAACATCAACCTTTAAGGACAGGGCAATAATTCGTGAGTTGGGCAAAGTGTATGGATTACCCAAAGAAGAAATCGATATATTATCTGATAATCCGCACAAAATAGCTGCAGATGATGGTATTGCCCAAAAGATTATGAATATTGGTCATAGCATAATGGATTTTCCCAATACGAGAAGTATTCATGCCGGAGGAATATTAATTTCAGACCAACCAATAACGAACTACGTAGCGCTTGATTTACCACCCAAAGGTTTTCCAACTACTCAATGGGATATGTATGTAGCCGAGATGATTAACTTCGAAAAGCTTGATATTCTGAGTCAGCGTGGAATAGGGCACATTAAAGAATGTGTTGATATTGTACTCGAAAATAAACACGAAAAGATTGATGTTCATCGGGTTCGTGATTTTAAGAAGGATGTGAATGTAAACAAGAAACTGCATGATGGCGATGCTATTGGCTGTTTTTACATTGAGTCGCCTGCAATGCGTGGGTTATTAAAGAAATTGCAATGTAACGATTATATCCGTTTAGTTGCTGCCAGTTCGATTATTCGCCCGGGAGTAGCAAAATCTGGTATGATGAAGGAATACATCAAACGGTTTCATAATCCGGATGGTTTTAAATACTTGCATCCGATTTTTGAGCAGCAGTTAAAGGAAACCTTTGGTGTAATGGTTTATCAGGAAGATGTAATAAAAATTGCTCATCACTTTGCAGGACTTGATCTATCTGATGCGGACATTCTGCGAAGAGCTATGAGTGGAAAACACCGATCAAAACAAGAGTTTGAGCGTATAAGAAGCACTTTTTTTAACAATTGTAAACAGCGTGGTTATTCTGCAGAATTGGCAGAAGAAGTATGGCGCCAGATAGCATCTTTTGCCGGTTATGCATTCTCAAAAGCCCATTCGGCATCGTATGCCGTAGAAAGTTATCAGAGCTTATATCTGAAAACCTATTATCCACTCGAATTTATGGTTGCGGTAATCAATAATTTTGGTGGATTTTATCATACATGGGTATATGTAAACGAAGCAAAGCAACTGGGAGGTAATATACTTTTGCCATGTGTAAACAATAGTAATTATGTAACACGAATCACGGGAACTGATATATATCTTGGGTTTGTGCATATAAAAAGTCTGGAAGAAAAACTTGCCAAACAGATTATACAAGAACGGAGTGCAAGAGGTGTTTACAAAAATTTTTATGATTTTTTAAACAGGGTAATCATTGGAATTGAGCAACTTAAGACATTAATAAGAGTGGGAGCAATGCGGTTTACAAATAAATCAAAACAGCAATTATTGTGGGAAGCACACTGGTATTTCTCGAAAGATATAAAGCTTACAAAAGTAAATGCCCTGTTTGATGAGCCTCCCGCTAAGAATTTTAGTCTGCCCGAGTTGGCACATAGCAAGCTCGAAGATGCGTATGATGAAATTGAATTATTGGGATTTCCTATATCATTTACACGTTTTGATTTGTTAAAAACATCTTTCAGAAGTCAGATTTTTGCTACTGATTTGACAAACTATATTGGTAAAAAAGTACGTATGCTGGGCGACCTGGTTACCATAAAATATGTACATACAGTAAAAAAAGAATGGATGCATTTTGGCTGTTTTCTTGATGAAAAGGGCAAGTTCTTTGATACAGTACATTTCCCCGATACAGTTAAAAAATATCCGTTTACTGGTTATGGGGTGTATTTAATACTTGGAAAAGTAGTACAGGAGTTTGGCTTTCCGAGTATCGAGGTAGAAAAGATTGCCCGACTACCTTTTCAGGATGATCCGCGCTTTGCCGATAAGAAAACAATTATACAACAACATTTGAAGGAAATTAAAAAAGCTACTAGCCATTAGCTTTTAGCTACCAGCTTATTCATTATTAATTGATTTACCTGATAAAAAATTGTATATTTAAACAACTTATAACTTTTAACTTATAACTTTTAACTATTTATGTGTTACTGGGTAGGAACAAAGAAAGTACGCGAGGCGATGAAAAAGCAATTTAAGGAAAATCCTGAAGATGAAATTGCTCAGTTATATTACGAAACATTCATTGCACAAGAGAATAATCCAGAAATTACCATGCAAGAGCATTGGGTTGCAATTGGCAAATCAGAACCAAAAATAACATGTGCTATAAAGGAAAATGATAAACTACAGATTAAGAATCTGAAATGGACATTAGATTGGGAATACAAAGATTCCAAAACTGGAAAAATCATAAAAGGAAGGCCATTACTGAATTCAACCTGCGAAAAAGTTTTTTGGCAACACAAAGATTTGATATACTCAAATCGCTGCATTATTCCAGTCGATGGCTATTTTGAGTTCTACCATTTTAAAGGAAAAACATATCCGCATTTTATATACCCTGTTGATAAAGGAATTTTTTATTTGGGGGGTATATGGAATAGCATGGTAAATATAAAAACAGGTGAGATCAATGATAGTTTTTCAATCATTACAACACCTCCGAATGAGATAACACGTAAATTGCATAATAATCCGGATGCTCCCAATGGATCAAGAATGCTGTTGATTATTGATAAAGAAAATGCAGAGAATTTTCTTAATACCAAACTTTCAACAAATGAAATAAAGGAATTTTTAAAACCATACGATCCAGAGAAAATGCTTTATCATCCAACCATTCCCTTTTTGCGTAAAGAGTATATTGAGCAGGCAAATTCTGAAAAAGTACAGGATTTTTTTCTTTATCAAGAATTAGAGGTGGCATAGATAATACTAAATCACAAATTCTTCATTCCATGCAGGTATATAGATATTTTTAAAACCGAGTGTTTCTAAGTACTTTTTGTAATTTTGCTGTACTGTAAAATCACCATGAACTAAAAATACTTTTTTAAGTTTCGTTTTATCCTGACAACTTATAAAATCACCCATTTCTTTGTAATCTCCATGACCACTGTACGAATCAATCTTTCGAATTTCTGCTTTTACATCATATACATTTCCATGGATTGATACTGTTTTATCACCTCGCAGAATGCGAGCACCTAAAGTAGAAGGAGCACAGTACCCCACAGCTAAGATGGTGTTATTCGGATTTGAGATTGAATTTGCCAAATGATGTTTAACACGACCGGCTTCCATCATACCAGATGCAGAAATTATTACACAAGGTTTTTCGCTTTTGTTAAGTTTTTTTGAATCTTCGACACTTGTAATAAAAAACAAACTATTAAATCCAAAAGGATCAGGATCAGTTTCAAGAACCTCCATAACATCTTTGTTAAAACATTCTGGATGCATTCGAAAAACATTTGTCGCATTAACTGCCAATGGGCTATCTACAAAAATATCTACTCTTGGTAATTTATGCTCATTATACAAATTGTTTAATGAATAAACTATCTCTTGCGTTCTCCCAACGCTAAAGGCTGGTATTATTACTTTACCACGTTTATTCACACATGTATGCATCATTATTCCAAGTAATTCATCTTCGGCTTCTTTTGTGGATTTATGGAGTCGATCACCATAAGTGGCCTCAGTAATTAAAATATCCGCCTGAGGAAAAACACATGGAGCTTTTAAAATACGGTTCGATGGTCGACCTATATCTCCAGTGTAAGCAATGGTAGTTTTTTTACCTTCCCTAGTAATTTCAATATTAGCCACACTGCTGCCCAACATATGCCCAGTATTTGTAAATTTTACAGAAGTGTTTTCATCTATTCTAAATTTTCTGTCATAAGCAATCCCAATAAAAAGGTCCATAGAACCAAATGCGTCAGCTTTATCATATAGCGGTTCAACAGGTTCGAGACCTTTTCTAATTCGCCTTTTATTAAATATATAGGTATCATGTTCCTGAATATGAGCTGAATCTGTAAGCATTATCGAACATAAATCACGAGTAGCATTTGTGCAAACAACAGAACCTCTGAATCCTAATTTATAAACATAGGGAATCAGTCCAGCGTGATCTATATGCGCATGAGTAAGAATAATATGATCTATTTCTTGTGGATTAAATCCCAGCTTCTTGTTTGCTGCATCTGTCTCAAGACCTTTTCCCTGATACATTCCACAATCAAGCAAAATCTTTTTCCCGTAATCGGTAATAATTAAATGTTTACTGCCTGTCACTTCTTGTGCAGCGCCTAAAAATTTGATAACCATAATTTCTTTATTAGTTATTGGTAATTAACAAATATAATTGAAAAAATAAAGGTTTCAATTATTGTGTTTTCTTCTTACTTCTCTTTTGATTTGATTCTACTAAAGCTTGTTTATGTTTTTCGATTTCTTTAAGGAGTTTTTTATTTGTAATCTCTAATTTATTTTTTGCTCCATCCGATTCAATTTTTGCATTAATTAGGTCTACCCGCAAATCTCTTATTTGATCAAAACGCTGTTTTAACAACCGATTTAATCTGAGAAGTTCATTTTCTTTTTTCTTTAATTCTGAAATATCAGTTGCTATAAGAATATAAACATCACTGCTAAGATAAGGAGGCAGTTGGTGAAAAGAAAGTTGAAGAAATATCGAGTTGGTTAAAGATATTATAAGTCTATGTTTTTTTATATGATTCTTTTTAGCAAGCAGTTTATTGAACTTTAATTTATCTTGTTTAGCGATAAACTTTTTGAAACATGATCCTGTTACGCGCTCAATTGGTTCTTGCACTAGTTCTGCAAATCTGTTGTTACAATAAACAATTACACCTTCTTTGGTAATTGTAACTGCTCCTTCAGTCATTTCTTCTATAAAAGTTCGATATGGAGTTTCAGAAGAACTAATTGTATAAATCTGATCTCCTTTTGTATCTGAAACCACAATTGCATCAACTGCTCCTGTCCGAATTGCATTTAGAGCTTCTTCGGCTTCAACCAGTTGCGAACGTAATTCATCATTTTCAATAATGAGCTGTTGTTTTGTTTTATCTATTGATTGTTTTATCATAAATCAATTATTAAAAATTGAGAATTTACTTTTTCTTTATTTCTCTCAAATCTAATCCTAATAGAACTTTCTCTTTATTCGATAAATCGCCAATAATTCTGCGGAATGGGAGTGGTAGCTTTTTTATTAAAGTTGGGGCTGCAATTATCTGTTCATCTTTGGCTAAGTATGGTTTTTGATATAGGTCAATCACTTCAAGTTCATATCGTCCCTCAAGATATTCCTCACAAATCTTTTTAATATTTTTTATTGCATCCACAGACCTAACTGTTGCACCAGTTATGTATAAACGCAAAATATATTTACCCTTATGCGATTCAGAAAGGGCTACATCAAGAATATCTTTTGAACTTTTTACTTTTATTTTTTTTTCTTTTATCATTATATACAATATTTATTGTTAATCAACTCATTGGTAATAAATCTAATCCAACAAGTACACGTTCTGTATTCGAAAGATCACCAATTATTTTACGAACAGGTACTGGTAATTTCCTTACCAACGTAGGCAATGCAAGAATCTGATCATCAGCACCTAACTGAGGATTCTTTAGAAGGTCAATAACCTCAATGGAGTATTTTCCCTTTAATTGTTCCTCGCATATTTTCTTTAAATTAGCAAATGCTGTAATGGCTTTTGGTGATTGTCCAGCAACATATAAACGAAGTACCCACATGTCTTTTGCTGCTTTACTCTGTTTTTCTTTTTTTGTTTTTATATCTGATATATCATTCTTTGATTTCATGGTATACTCCTTATAATTATTTTTTCGGGTTTCTATTTTTCTTTTTTATAATATCAGCTTTTCTGCTTTCTGCCATTTCTATTTTATCTTGCTCCAGTTGATTAATTGTATCTCTTTCGATATTTATCATCTTAACAGCTTCGGATACATCCGATTCGAAATTAGCTTGTAAAGATTCAATCTGAGCTTCCACAGCCTTACGTTTTCGTTCTATTTCACGTTTTTTTCGTTCAATATCCTGTTTACGTGTTAATACTTCAGCATTTTCAATAGCTTCCTGGGCTATTCGGGCAGATCCAGTTAAAACGCCACTTGGGCCGACATAAACATTACTTAATTCAACACCATGGTTGGTCAAATTGAACTCACGTATTTGGTTAGAATGAGCCATACCGCGAGATTTAAGAATATACATTCCCCTGTTTCTCTCGCCACTTAATTCAATATCACGCAATAATATCCATGTATCTATTAATGATGAAATTGAAACATCAGTATGTTCTAATTCATTTACACCTGAAGTTAAGTTGGTAAACAATGCAGTTATTTGGTTCGATTTTAGAAAATCGACTAAACGCATAAGCATTGTTTTTACTTCTACCTCCTTATCACCAATTACGAAGGTATTTATTGGATCAAGTATAACAATATTGGGTTTGAAATCATTTACAAGTTTATGAGTTTTAGCAAGATGCATTTCAAGACCATAAAATGTGGGTCGAGTTGCCTGAAACTGCAAAAGACCTTTATTTACCCAGGGTTCTAATTTTATACCAATAGAAAGCATATTACGCATAAGCTGACTCGGAGATTCTTCGAAACAGAAATACAGAACACGTTCGCCACGTTTACAAGCCGCTTCGGAAAAGTGAGCAGCTAAACTTGTTTTTCCTACTCCAGCAGTACCCGAAATTAGTATGGTGCTACCTCGATAATAACCTTTTCCTTCAAACATTTTATCAAGAGAGGTTATTCCACTCGAAACCCTGTCATTTGATACACTATGATTTAATCCTAAAGAAGTTACAGGTAAAACCGAAAAACCATCTTCATCAATCAAAAAAGGATATTCATTCGTACCATGCATTGAACCACGATACTTAACAACACGTAATCGTCGTGTTGATGTCTGTTCAGTTACCCTGTGGTCGAGTAAGATAACACAATCTGAAACATATTCTTCCAAACCTTGTCTGGTTAATGTTTCTTCTCCACGTTCGCCTGTTATAATTGCAGTAACACCTTTTTCTTTTAGCCAGCGAAATAAGCGCCTCAGCTCGGCACGTAAGATCAGTTGATTTGGTAACCCCGCAAATAGCGATTCAATAGTATCTAAAACAACACGTTTAGCACCAATAGAATCAATTGCATAACCAAGCCGTATAAATAAACCTTCTAAATCGTACTCACCGGTTTCTTCAATTTCACTTCGCTCAATATGCACATGATCGAGAGCTAATTTTTTATGCTTTACAAGATAATCCAGATCGAAACCAAGTGAGGCAACATTTTTGGTTATTTCTTCATTTGTTTCTTCGAAAGACATAAACACACCCGGTTCGTTAAACTGGGTTGCACCGCGTACAAGAAACTCAATTCCAAAAAGAGTTTTTCCACAACCAGCCGAACCACATACCAGTGTTGGTCTTCCCATTGGTAATCCACCACCTGTTATTTCATCAAATCCCTGTATTCCTGTAGGAGATTTAAGAAGATTCGTGCTTACTAATTTACTTTCTACTTTTTTCATAAGATAAGTTTAAAAATTGGACCGGATGATTGGCCTCCTATGGGTCGGATAATTTATAGAAAGTCGAGTAAATGTACGATTTTATTAAGGACATTGCAACTTTATTAATATCCAGTAGAAATTATTCTGAAATTGGAGTCAAAAAATTAAAGTTTTAGGGATTGAAAACATACAAATATTATAGGTAATGATATTTAAAATAAATTTTAAAAAGATGAAACCACTTCAAGTCATTCCGAGCTTAGCGAAGGAATCTTAAAGAAAATATAACTAAAAGATTGCTTCACAATCCTAATAAAATAATCTTAGCTTTAATATTAGGATTGGATTGTTCGCAATGACTATTTAGAACTATTGGAAATTACCTATAGTCGGGATGGCGGGATTACTCATCCGTAGACGGATTCGTGAGATAAGTTCGAACCCACTAGCCTCCTTAAATAAAAAAGATGAAACTACACCAGCTTCATCTTTAAAGTCGGGATGGCGGGATTCGAACCCACGGCCTCCACGTCCCGAACGTGGCGCGCTAGCCTGACTGCGCTACATCCCGATTGATTGCCAAAAATAACTATTTTTTTTATTTATTTGAGTAAACAATTTTCAATTCTTTTAGTCGAAGGGTTTTAGTAGTTTTGCTAATAAAAACTAATTTCAATGTATTTTAATGTAATTCTTATTCAAATCTTTATTTTGGGATTATTAACTCTTATTGGAGTTATTGCAGCAAAGGTAAATATAATCACAGTAACTGTTAAAGATAGTATTGCCTCAATTATTTTTAATATCACGCTGCCTTTTCTTATTATTATTTCCGTAACGAGTATTGAATTAAACAAACAGATTTTACAAAACAGTATACTTGTTTTTGTTTTTTCTGCCATTGGAATTACATTGCTATGGCTGATGGGCATAATATCCAAAGGAACACTAAACTTAAAGGATAAAAAAGCAGATATACATATATTAAATACCATGTTTGGCAATGTTGCTTTTTTAGGCTATCCTCTTTTTTCAGCATTATTTCCTGGTGGCGAAGGGTTGCTTTATGCCATAATATTCCATTTTTCACAAGATCTTTTTATATGGACAATTGGGGTTTTTATTTTTCATTCTAATAGTGGATCTAGCTTTTCAGCCAATTTAAAACATCTTATAAACCCTAATACAATTGCCTTTTTTATCGGAATAATATTATTAGCTGTAGGATTTCAATTTCCTAAATTTTTATTTAATCCATTAAATGGATTAGGAAATACAACTATATATCTGGCCATGTTATATATAGGAGCTGTTTTAGCTCAAAATCCAATGAAATCATCATTTAAAAAAACAGAGATTTATCTTTTAATTTTTAATAAGATGCTGCTTATTCCGTTTATAATGATATTACTTGTAAAGCTATTTACAATAGCTTCTGGAATAGAAATGGGTTATATTGCGAAAACAGTTCTTATTATGCAACTTGCAATGCCTTGCATGACAATGATTGTTGTATTAGCTAAGAAATTTGGGAGCGATGACATTCATGCAACTGAAAATTTATTTCTATCAACCATTTTAAGTATCGGAACACTACCATTAATTTATTACTTAATACAAATTATACCATAGCAAGGTTATTTTAACAAATTTGTTAAAATAATTAGGGTGTTTTAATCATTCTTAATCTTATAATCAGAAAAGGTTATTCAGATGCATTAGTATAATAAAATTAAAACCTTTTTATAACTGTTAATCAGAAGATTACAAATAGATTTTTGAAAACTGTAAATTTTGTTATAAATTATCAAAGCTTATCAAAATACAGGTATAAATCATGAATTATTCAGATACAGAAATTCTTGAAGGAATAAAAAAGGGAAACCTGAAAATATTTGAGCAGTTGTTCAGAGATTATTATAAGCAATTATGCAATTTTGCAAATAAGTATTTACAGAGTTATGATTCGGCAGAGGAGGTTGTTCAGGATATTTTTTACCAGATTTGGAAGAAACGTAATGAAATAACTATTAAATCATCACTTAAATCGTATTTATACACATCGGTAAAGAATAATTGCTTGCAGCAAATTAGGGTTCATAACTTGGATTTAAAATATGAAACATATTATAAATCACATTATAACGATGAAAGTTTTGATCCTGCAGATGAGCTAAAAGCAAAAGAATTGAACGAAATAATTTCAACTGCATTGAATTCGCTTCCTGAGAAATGCCGACAAATATTTGAAATGAGTCGTTATGAAGGGCTAAAGTACCATGAAATTGCAAATA
>JAIFLC010000128.1 GCA_020049295.1 Bacteroidota bacterium | reverse complement strand
CCCCTTTTATTCTTCTTTTAACGGTCTAAATCCATTACCAATTACCTCATTAGCATCAATAACTGTCATAAAGGCATTTGCGTCAATTTCTCTAATAAAGGCCTCTAAGATAGCTTGCTCGCGACGATTTACGTTCGTAAAAATTATCTTCTTTTCCATACCATGATACATCCCTGTACCATTTATAAAAGTTCCTCCTCTATTTAAATCAATGATGATTTTGTTTCTTATTTCATCATACTTATCTGAAATAATAAAAAGGGCTTTATCATAACTTATACCTTGCATGGTTGCATCTATAACCTTTCCTGTTATATAAATAACGATCCATGAATATAGCGGTATCTTCCAATCTTTAAAAACAATAAGACCAAATAATACAATTATGGAATCAACAAAAATTAGTAGAATTCCTAACGACATATGAGTATATTTAGCTGCTATCATAGCAATAATATCTGATCCTCCAGAAGTTGCTTTTGATTTAAATATTAAACCTAGACCAAATCCAATAAGAACGCCTCCAAAAATACAAGATAATAAAACATCATCAACTAATGCTCCATTAAACCTTGCGTCCAGAAAATCAATAAAAATGGATGTAATAATGAATCCAATTATTGTTTTCACGCCAAATCTTGGTCCAAGTATTTTTATCCCTAAAATGGTTAAGGGGATATTTAAAACCAAGCCTACAAAACCTATTCCTAGCCCATCTTTAAAAAGAGGTTGTGAAATGAACGGTATTTTTATGCCAGCACCCATAATATTTGCTGTCATATTTTTTACAACTATACCTATACCATAAACACCTCCAGGCACAATTTTGTGTGGATCAATAAAATAAACAAATCCTGCTGCTAAAATAAATGATCCAATAACAATAAGAAAGTAATGATAGAACCACTTTTTTGAAAAAAGCTTTTCTTTTGTAATGTATGTCATTTCTTTATGATTTAATTAGTTACACTATATTTCAAGTCGTCAAAATTAAATTATATTTTATTAAAATAATGTATAAAACAAAAAAACAAGGAATCTTATTCCTTGTTTTTACCTATGCAGATTAATTAAATCAACCGCCAGTAGCACTAAACCCGCCGTAACGACTTAGGTCTGTTCTTGGATTTACAACCATAACAGGAATTCTTGCTGGATTCGCAATAATATATTGTTCTTGAGCACCAAGAACATAATCGGTTAATCCAATATCTTTTGTAGTCATAATAAGAATCATGTCGGCGTCAATTTTTTTAGCAAAATTTACTGCTTCTTCAGCAACATGACTGCCTTCAAGTTTATGAATCTCATAATTAACTTCGTATTTCTCAAGAATTTTTTCAGCAAAATGAATATTTGCAATTAATTTTTTTGATAATGATTCATCCTTAATTGTCGGAACCACAATATTTACTTTAACACCAAAATATTTTACTAAGAATAAAGCCCATTGCAACTTCTGCTTAGCTTCAATTCGATAATCTAATGGAAAAACTACATCTTTAAAAATTTCTTGTTTTGTTGGAGCTTCTGCGACCACAATAAAAGGAATTTTAGAACCAACAATAACCTTTAACGCATAGCTACCGGTAAATTTTTGCATCCCTTTTATTCCATGGGTTCCCATAATTACAATGCTTACATTATTCTCTTCTGCATAATCAGAAATAAGATTAAATAAATTTCCCTCAAGAATAACTGGGTTTATTTCAACCTTATACTCCTTTGAAAACTTTTCTGCATCCTTTTGCAATTGCAATAATGCTTCATCTCCTTTTTTTATGGATTTAACAACATGCAATAGAATAATTCTATTATCCAATTTTTTTGAAATCTTAATTGCATGCAGAAGCGCATATCCTGCAACCTCTGTAAAGTCCCATGGTACGAGTAAGTTATCTTTTTCCATATTAAAAAAGTTTGAACGTAATTTTTGATTAGTTTTTTATTTTTTCGATTGGAAAAGGTAAACAAATCTATACGTATTTGCAAAAACTTTATTCATTTTTTTATTCCTTCCCAATAATTTCATTTATTCTGATTTTTTTGTCCAAATATTTAACTTCAACAGAATGCCTATATCAAATTGATTACCTATTATTTGATTAAATCTATATTAAATTATATTTTTATTGTTTATTGTTTTTCAATAAAATTCATTTCTTTTGTTTACGAAAAAAAATTCTAATTTATGAATAACCAAGTTATAAGAAGTAAAATAATAATAACTTTTATTTATCGGATACTAAGTTTAACCCTTATTGTTGGGGCTTTTTTTCTAATTCTTTCGGTTGTGTTATATTTATTAAAATACATAAACCCAAATTTAGTTCCCTTTTTCCCAATTGTTGATATTCCTTTAAACATTAACTTGCCCGGTATTCTTGAATTAAAGAGCGGTATTACTCATAACGTTATTATTGATGATGCTTTTATAACCTTTAATCTAAATACAGAATATGGATTGCCTGGATTATTCAATTTTTTGCATTTCTTTTTAATGCTGGCTATTTCATATTTTGTTATTTTTCTATTGTGGAAAATATTTGGCTGTATTAAAAAATCTCTTCAAAACGAGAATCCTTTTCATAAAAATAACATTAACCGAATAAGAATCATTGCTCTGCTTGTATTTATTTCTGCTATATTAGAGCTTGCTTACCCCATGGTGCTAAAATTCTTTTGGCTAAAAACGATAACAATTAATAACCAAACATTCGATTTCAGGCTTAGTTTTGAATCTATTGTTGATTTTTTATGGGTTTTAGTAATATTAGTGATTGCTGAAATTTATCGTATTGGATCAGAAATAAAAAAAGAACAAGAACTAACCATTTAACTATTTATAATAATGCCTATAATTACGAATTTGGATAATATGCTAGCCAGAAAAAAAATGTCATTAACAGAACTTTCTGAGCGTGTAAATATTACCATTGCTAACCTTTCAATACTAAAAAGTGGAAAAGCAAAAGCTATCCGTTTTTCAACCTTGGAAGCAATCTGCCAAGAACTCGATTGTAAACCAGGAGATATATTAGATTATACTGCGGAGAATATCAATAATAAATAATAAATTAAACAATTAACAATAAACAAATTATGAATTTTAAAAAACAAATTTTTACTCTATCGCTATTATTCTTAGTGATTTTAGGGTTTGCTCAATCAAACAAGATTGACTTTGTTGAGTATGACCTTGACAATGGATTGCACGTAATTCTACACAAAGACATTACAACTCCTATTGTAGCTGTAACAGTTACTTATCATGTGGGTTCAAAGAACGAGCGTTCTGATCGTACTGGATTTGCACATTTTTTTGAACACCTTATGTTTGAAGGAACAAAAAACATTGCACGTGGTGAATACTCCCAAATAGTTGAAAAAGCAGGAGGAACGCTAAATGCAAATACAACAAACGATCGAACCTACTACTATGAAATTCTTCCATCAAACCAACTAGAACTTGGATTATGGTTAGAGTCCGAAAGAATGCTCCATGCAAAAGTAGATTCGCTTGGTATTAAAACTCAAAAAAATGTTGTAATTGAGGAGTATAAACAAAATTATGCGAACAGACCCTATGGCGGTATTTTAATTGAAACGGTAAAAAGAGCTTATAAGGTTCATCCTTATCAATGGACAACCATTGGAGATCCAGAGCATGTAAGAGCCGCAAAAGATGAAGAATTTTTAAACTTTTACAAAATGTTTTATGTACCCAATAATGCTGTTTTATGTATAGCGGGAGACATAGATATAGAAAAAACAAAATCTTTAATTAATAAATATTATGGTGATATTCCAAAAGGTGAATATGATATCTATCGTCCAAATTTAGTTGAACCTATTAAAAATATAGAGATAAGAGATACTATTTATGATAATATTCAATTGCCAGCAGTACTTCAAGCATATCATCTGCCGAAAATGGGTACTTCTGATTATTATGCGGTAGACATGCTAGCCAATTTATTGTCATCGGGCCAAAGTTCTCGCTTGTATAAGTCACTAGTTGACGAAAAGCAATTAGCTTTATTTGCAGCTTCGTTTCCTTTACCATTTGAAGATCCTAGTATTGCTTTAACATATTGCTTTCCTAATGTTGGAGTTGATCCTTCTGTACTTGAAAAAGCAATGAATGAGGAAATTGCTGTAGTTAAAACCGATTTAATTTCTGATGAAGAATTACAAAAGCTTAAAAATCAGTTCGAAAACCAAATTGTAAACAGTAATACATCAATTCAAAGCAGAGCTTATAATCTGGCGATTAATTATACTTTTTTTAAAAACACAAACCTTATTAATACTGAAATAGATAAGTATCTTTCTGTTACAAAGGAAGATATTAAACGAGTAGCTAACACTTATTTTAGAGATGATAACAGAGTTGTGCTTTACTATTTGCCAAAACCTCAACAAAACAATTAATTTTTTTAACTAATAAGAATCATGAAGAATTTAAAAAATATTTTCTCAATCATTTTGTTATCTGTCCTATTTGTTAATCTTTCTTTTTCGCAAATTGACAGAAGCATAAAACCACAACCAGGACCTGCTCCTGAAATTAAAATAGGAGAATATCAGTCCTTTACACTAGACAACGGTCTAAAAGTAATTGTAGTTGAAAATCATAAGGTACCTGTTGTTTCGTACCAGTTAACAATTGATGTTGATCCTGTTATGCAAAACAACGCAGTTGGTTATGTTGGTGTTACAGGCGATTTATTAAGAAAAGGAACCAAGAACAGAAGCAAACAAGAGCTAGATGAACAGATAGATTTTATGGGAGCCACATTAAATACTTATGAAAATGGTGTTTTCGCTTCTTCTCTTAAAAAACACTCGGATAACCTGCTCTCTATAATGTCTGATGTTTTAATTAACCCAATATTTCCTGAAGATGAACTTGAAAAAATTAAGAAACAGACTATCTCGGGACTGACTGCTTCTGAAACTGATCCAAATTCAATTGCAGATAGAGTAGCCAAAAAATTAGTTTATGGAAATCATCCATATTCTGAAATAGTTACAAAAGAAACTATTGGTAATGTAACTCGCGAAAACTGTTTAAATTATTATAATACCTATTACAAACCCAATGTTTCATATTTGGTAATAGTTGGAGATATTACAATAAAAGAATCAAAGGATTTAGCTAAAAAGCACTTTGGTTCATGGACTAAAGGAATTGTTCCAAAACACGAATATCAATATCCTGACAAAAACATTGGAACACGCATTGCACTAATTGATAAAGACGATGCCGTTCAATCAGTTATAATAATAACTTATCCAGTAAACCTAAAACCGGGAACAGAAGATGTTTTTTCTTCAAAACTTGCGAATGAAATTTTAGGTGGAGGTATTTTTTCGGGAAGATTAATGCTTAATCTAAGAGAAGATAAAGGTTACACTTATGGAGCACGTTCAAGCTTATCTTCTGATAAACTAATTGGATTATTCGAAGCTGGTGCAGAAGTAAGAACATCAGTTACAGATAGTGCTATTACTGAGTTTTTGTTCGAAATGAACCGAATGAGAACCGAGTTGGTAAAAGAAGAAGATCTCCAATTAACCAAAAATGTAGCAACCGGTTCATTTGCCAGATCACTCGAAAGACCAGAAACAATTGCAGGATTTGCATTAAATACGGCACGCTACAATCTGGATAAAAACTATTATGCCTCATATCTTGAAAAATTAAATGCCGTTTCTGTTGATCAGATTCAAAAAGCATCTCAAAAATTCATTACCCCTGACAATGCAATAATTGTTGTTGTTGGCGATAAAGATTATTTGTTTGAAAAACTTACGTCGTTTAGCGCAAAAAGTATAGTTGAGTTATATGATTTTAATGGCAATCCAATAAAGGATGAGCCTAAGTTATGGGTTGATATTTCTGCAGAGCAAGTAATTGCAAAATATATTAATGCTATTGGTGGTAAAGATAGTCTTGAAAAAATTGAATCAATTACTCAAAAAGCGACTACCTCAATGAGTGGAATGACAATAAAGTTAGTTACCTATAAAAAAGCACCTAATAAATTTGCCATGGAAATGTTTATGAATAATAATTTATTGAACAAACAATCATTTGATGGCGAGAAAGGTAAAATAAAGGGATTTCAAGGCGAGAAGGAAATTACTGGAGAAGATTTAGAAGAACTAAAAATGAGCGCCATTCTAAATCAGGAACTAAAATACGAGGAACTCGGAATAAAACTAAGCATTGATGGTGTTGAAAAAATTGAGGGAGAAGATGCTTTTAAAATACAGGTTTTAATGCCAAACGGTAAAAAATCCATTGATTTTTATTCGGCCAAAACTGGCTTTAAAATCCAATCACGAGAAACAATTGTTACTCCTCAAGGAGAATTTGTTCAAACTCAGAGCTATTCTGATTACAGAGAAGTAAGTGGAGTCAAATATCCTTTTTTGGTTAAAGTTTCCGGGATACAAAATATGGAACTTGTTATTGATTCAATTGAGGTAAATACTGAAATAAAAGATGAGGTTTTTCAATAAACCCATTTGAAAATAATTAAAAGAGGATTGGTTTTTTATCAATCCTTTTTTTTTAATAAATACCCTTTAAATTATATATAAAAAAGAATATTTCGCCTGAAGAAAAGTAGATATCCTTTTTGAATTTTTTATACTTATTACTACATTCTGAACTGTTTTGGATATAATTGTAAAAGTCATAAATTTGCCAACCCAAACCCCTTTCAATTGCAATATAATCAATTTCAGATTCAAGTCTTTTTTTGGGATTTTTAAACAAGTAACCAATCCCCGTTTTTACAATTTTTAATTTTGATTTGTTTTCATAATCAACAATGTGAGCTAATTCGTGGCCAACAAGACCCACCTGGGCATTAAGTGACAATTCTTCAAACCTTACACCCTTAATTTTTTTATGTCCATTATTAATAAAAATATAGTATTTTCTTTGGTTTTTAGGTTTATATAAAAAGGATAACGTTGGCCTGACAGCCATTGAGGTTTTAATTGATTTAAACGCGATTCCAATCTTCACGCCATTTAATTCAGGATAATATTTTGAGGCAATTTGAAATGGAAGCAAATATTTATCTGCACTATTTTCAATATCGCTTTCATAATATTCATTACCCATAATTAAACTAAGGTTTTCTGGGGCAATAATTATCCTGGGAACAATTACTTGTCCAATAACTGGAGACGAAAAAACAAATAGAACAACAATTATTACTCCCGATTTTATATAATCCTTTATATCTTTTATTTAACCCTCCTTTACTAATTCTTTAGTTAACTATTATTTTCCGGTTTAATTGATTTATTTGAGTTTTAATCTGAAGAATGTAGATTCCTGGATTTGTATCGTTAAGAAATAAGGTAATCGCATCATCAACATGAGCAAATCGTTCTTTGAATATCGTATTCCCGGCCAAGCTATGGATAGATATTTCAACATTTTGTACCAGTTGATAAAATGAGATGGTTAAGTTTTCATTCGCCGGATTTGGATAAATCCGTACTTGGGTTAAATCTATTTCATTAAAGCCATTTGCAGCGATTACATTGTAGGTCCCATCCAGATAGGATGTTTGCGTATTATTATTATCCGTGGCAACTATAATAAAATAAATGGTTTTGCCTGCTTCCTGAGCTGGAATATATGCTTTATATCTGTTCTCTGATAAAGCCAATGCCTTTTCATATATTGTTGGCTCTGCCCCTTTCTTCCATCTCAAAACGGCGGCTGAGATTGTACCATCACTGTCTGTTATTGATGCAGAAACCAAAACAGAATCAATATTTGTTGGATTAGCCGGAGCATATTGCACATCTGAAATAACAGGAGCTTCATTTGCAGGATTAGTAACAAAATAATTTTGTTGAGTTGTTGCCATTATCGAATTGTCATTGTCTGTGGCTTCAATAATATAATAAACAGAAGTACCCGCTGATTGCGATGGGATAACGCCTGAATATAAATTTCCAGAAGCATCCATATTAATTGTGTTTGGATAATTGCCTGAAACGGTGCCCCATTTAATTTTAGCAGACAATATTGTGCCGTCAGAATCTGTTATTATCGCAGAAATTGTCACGTTCTGGCCTTCTAAGGGAGAATCGGGATTGTTTTCAATATTACTAATTTCTGGGGCTACATTTAAAGACGTGGTTCCTGTAATTGATACATTATCAATTTGCAATGTAGTAGTTTTTGAAGGATCTCCTCCTACATACTTATAAGCAATAAATACAGTATTTCCACAATAACTTGTAATATCAATATCTCCTGACTCTGTAAAGCTTGTTGCATAACCAGAAGTTGTTCCGCTTGCTATTATTGGGTTTAAATTATTCCAAGTTGATACAGCTGGACTTCCTGTTCCTGTGTAATTTGTTGAAATCAACACTGTTAAAACCTCGCCATTATTATAACCATCTTTACTAACAAAACTAAAATTAGCTGTTGCATTACCCGTCAAATCAATTACAGGAGTAATTAACCAACTTATATTCGAGGAATCTCCAGAATTAAATGCACTAAACTGAGCATATCTATTGGAATCATATATTCTGCCTTCCCATGTTTTTGTTCCTGCTTCTTCATATCTTATCCAATTATTTATATTTATTGGAGCATCTTCAGTGGAAGTCTCAAAATCTTCAAAGAAAATCGTTGTATTAGTTTCGTCGTCAACTGTATAGCTGTATTGGCTGGTTATAGTTACATCACTTGAATCGTCTGTTGCTTCAAGTTTATAATAAACGGTTACTCCATCGGACTGGGCTGGAATAGTAGAAGATGTTGTATACGTGCTGCCGCCTGTATTGATTAAGTTAATTGTGTTTGTAAGTGATCCTGAAACAATACCCCAATGCAATAAGGCACTAGAAATTGTTCCATCTGAATCGGTAATTGTTGCTGTAATATTAACTGCATCAGTCGACCTTGGATTTGCTGGATTAATAACTATACCAGAAATGGCAGGAGGATTATTTGCTATTTCACCACCCCAAATTTTTGCTACATACTCAGGGTGATCAATAAATGGATTGCGGTTATTTTGCAATGCATAAACTGCATTATTTCTATCTATTTCTTTTTGACTGACAGGATCATTATTATGCCACTCAATAATCATATTTAAATACCATTCTTCATAAACCTGGTCAGCAGTTCCGTTTAAAACGGCATCTCCATTTGAATCATTATTTTCCCATCCAGCAATTATATTTTCATATCGTGTAGCCATATAAAAATATGTACGAGCAAAATCTCCCTTATACTCATCAATTGGCTCAAAAACAGTTCCTGAATAACCCGGATAATTGCATGTACCTAACTTACTACCATTGGTTGATGTCCAAGATGCCGAACCAACCTCTCCAAAAGGGTAATTACTTCTTTTACCATTAACATAACCATCGGTTGGATATAAGTGGAATAATTCTGAATACATCGGAGTTCCTTCATTAAACCAGCTTTTGGGAAAAGAATGTTCTCTATTATAGCAACTTCCTTCTCCAGAATAATTACCACACTGTTCTGTATAAAAAGTATAATCATATGATGGCGTGCTTCCTGGGATATCAGAATACATGTCCCAAACATATCCGTTGGACTTTCTATCCGTTGAGTAAAAATCAGTCCATAATTGATCATACGTTCTGGCTGTATGTCCATCAATAATATTATAGAGCTGAGTCTTAAGTGTATATCCGTTTCCTGTTGCGGTATCATAATATCCTGCAGGAATTTGTGCATAATTTATAAACACCATCAATACACAAAGAGAGGAAAGTAAAAATTTCTTTATCATTTATTTAAAAATTAGAATGTTATTCTTTACAAAAAGGGGTCAATTTTACTAAAAATTCTTCAAAATAAACTTTGTTTATAAATGTATTTTTTTACATTCGTTAAATATTAGAAAATCTATCCATAAACTCAACAATAAAATGGTAATTCGGCTATTATGAAAGCAGTTATTCAGCGAGTTAGCAAAGCGAATGTTTCTATTGATAATAAAATAAAATCTTCTATTTCAAGCGGTTTGTTGATCTTTTTGGGTATTGAGGATGCAGATACAGTTGATGATATTAATTGGCTCAGCAATAAAATTACTCAACTTCGTATTTTCGATGATGAAAAAGGGGTTATGAACCTGTCTATAAAAGAGATTAATGGAGAAATTCTTGCTATAAGTCAATTTACCTTGCATGCAAAAGTAAAAAAAGGCAATCGTCCTTCGTATATAAAAGCAGCTAAACCCGAAATTTCAATTCCAATTTATAATCAATTCGTTAAACAATTATCCTTTGATTTAGGAAAAGATGCAAAAACGGGTGAGTTTGGAGCAAATATGCAAGTTGAGCTAATAAACGACGGGCCCGTTACCATACTAATTGATACAAAAAACAAAGAATAAATGGAAGATAATAAGCAGAAAAAACTGCAGACTATTACTTTAATTATTGCCTCTGTTGCCTCTTTTATAACTCCATTTATAAGCTCAGCAATAAACGTTGCTCTTCCCACAATTGGTAAAG
Organism: Bacteroidota bacterium; assembly: GCA_020049295.1. Classification (GTDB taxonomy): domain Bacteria; phylum Bacteroidota; class Bacteroidia; order Bacteroidales; family UBA12077; genus UBA12077. Next base: position 468 of record JAIFLC010000128.1, on the reverse strand, counting down.
ATTTTAATGCAAATGCCATTGGTTTAAGCTGGGTAGCAACATCTTTTTTGTTATCATCGGCAATTTTTCTTGTTCCATTTGGTCGGTTAGCCGATATTTATGGACGAAAACTAATTTTTAATGCCGGTTTAATAATTTACAGTATTGCGACTCTCCTTTGCGCTTTTGCTCCAGATATAAGCTTTTTAATAGTTTCCCGAATTTTTCAGGGTATTGGTGGTGCAATGATTTTTGGAACCGGAATGGCAATTATAACCTCTGTTTTTCCAAAAGAAAACAGAGGAAAAGCCCTTGGAATAGTTGTTGCTTCAGTTTATGCAGGATTAACAATGGGCCCTTTTATAGGAGGAATCATCACTAAAAATTTGGGATGGCATAGTTTGTTTTTGTTTACAATTCCACTTGGTTTGCTTTCTTTAGTCCTCAGCCTGATTTTTTTAAAGGGCGACTGGCGTGAAGCAAAAGGTG
>JAIFLC010000077.1:958-11996 GCA_020049295.1 Bacteroidota bacterium | reverse complement strand
AATTATCAAAATAATATTTTGGAAATCTTGTCAGAAAAATCGGATAATTTTACAATTGAAATTTTTATTGTTGATGGCACTAAAATTTATTCAAACACAGTAAAAACATTTGCAGGAATTAAAACACAAATTGAATTGCCTGTTTTACCAAATAATTTGTATTTCGTAAGTGTATCGGGCAATCAGGTAAAAAAAGTTAAAAAAATAGTAGTTTGGTAGGTGAACCTAATAATTGTAATTAATTGATTAAAAAAATGCCTGCATTTATAAAAGTGCAGGCATTCCGTTTTTTATGATACTCATTTTGTCGGGGTGATCCGACTCGAACGGACGACCACTAGCACCCCATGCTAGTACGCTAGCCAACTGCGCCACACCCCGTTGATTGGAAGTGCAAATTTAGCAAACGGTTTGTAATCTGCAACCAGTTTGTAACTATTTTCAGGATTTTTCAATATTTACCATATTGAATGATAACATGGAAATCTATTTTATTTATAGGGTTATAAATAGTATCAATAAATTGGATAGAAATAAGAAAAATCAATAATTAATTACTAAGAGTATGTGTGAAAAATGGCTGCTATATTCTTATCTTTTAAGCACTTAAACCGTATAAAAGCATAATTTGATTTTCGAATAATTTATACATTTCTTTTTATTCTGAATAATTTGGTCACCTGACAATTTGTGTGGAACCAGTATTTGGTTCACTTTTTGAAATTCTGGAAAACCTATGGAACAAGCATCTAAAATATTCGTAATTTTGTAAAGTCATCAAACAATTAGTAAAACAAGTAAAAATATAGATTCATGGATTTATTTAAAAAAATGGAAGTTCCTAAAAACCAGTCATCTGCTGATAGCATTGGCGGGAAGGATACAGAGCATGTTAAATGTTTAATCATTGGCTCAGGACCTGCCGGGTATACTGCAGCCATTTATGCAGCCAGAGCTAACCTTAAACCAGTTATGATTCAAGGAATGCAAGCTGGTGGCCAATTAACCACAACCACTGAGGTGGAAAATTTTCCAGGATATCCCCAAGGTACCGATGGTACTGCCATGATGGAAGATTTAAAGAAACAAGCCGAAAGGTTTGGAACCGAAATCCGCTGGGGAATGGTTACTAAAGTCGATTTTTCATCCGATGTACATAAAGTTGTTATTGACGATGAAAAAGTAATTTTAGCTGACGCTGTAATTATTGCGACCGGTGCAACGGCCAAATACTTAGGATTGGAATCGGAAGAAAAATACAAAGGTGGAGGAGTTTCAGCTTGTGCTACCTGTGATGGTTTCTTTTACCGAGGAAAAGAGGTGGCTGTTGTTGGTGGAGGTGATACCGCTGCAGAAGAAGCTACTTACTTAGCTAACCTATGTAAAAAAGTATATTTAATTATCCGGAAGGATTATTTGAGGGCATCGAAAGCCATGCAAAAACGCGTATTTGATACTCCAAATATTGAAGTATTATTTGAACACAGTACTAAAGAAATCATTGGCGATGGAAATGTGGTTCAAGGAGTAAAACTGATCAAACGAAAAGGAGAATCAGATGAAAAGGAAGTAACCATAAAAGTAGATGGATTCTTTTTGGCCATCGGACACACTCCAAATTCCGAAGTGTTTAAACCCTATCTAGAAACCGATGAAACCGGTTATATCCTGACAAAACCAGGATCAACTCATACCAATGTTCCTGGAGTATTTGCCTGCGGTGATGTGCAGGATCATGTCTATCGTCAAGCTGTAACAGCTGCAGGTACCGGATGCATGGCCGCACTGGATACGGAACGCTATTTGGCACAAAAACATTAATCCGGTTTTAAATAAAGTACGAATAACAAAAGGGCACATGAAATCATATGCCCTTTTGTTATTTTAGAGTCTCTTCCAATACAGGAAGCAACTCTTTTAGATTGGTCTGAAGACGGTACATATTAGTAGCCATAAAATGAAATAAATCTTTCCAGTGGTCTTTGTTATGAAAATTATAGGAGTTATTGATAGTATAAATTTGCGAGACGGTTTTTCCTTCTTTTAGCTTTACGCTATCATCCCATAATAAACCCTCCTCAAATCCTTCATCAATTAGGCTGCGGTATTTTTCAAGCTCAGCAAAATAATGTAATCGTCGATCTTCATTTTTACTGTTTATTTCCAATATAACTTTGACCCAATGATTTTCAACCTCAAATTTTAGTTCCAATCCTTTGATTTTAGTTTTGTACATCATCCATTCTATGGGTTCACCCAATTCTCTAGAATAATATTGGGTATAGCGATTAAATGTTTCCCAGAATTCTTGCTTTAATTGGCGAAGTTCATTTTTACTGTACATAATGGTATTTATTTGCAAAACTTTGAGAAAGATAGTTGTCATAGGACTGACAAGTTTCTGCAGCAAATACGGTGGCTACCTCAAGGCATTTTTTCCATTGAACTTTATTGAATTGATTAAACCTTATCCCCTGCTCCACCATTTGATGCAAATAAAAAATAATACCCGCCGAAAAAGTATCGCCAGCACCAATAGTGCTAACTAATTCAATTTTATTTGATGGAACAAACAAACTATCTTCAGTAGTAAATATCCACGAACCCTTAGCTCCCATTGTATAAACAAGTATTTCAACATCATACTTTTTTATAATATCCCAAGCTTCTATTGGTGTGCTAATATTAAAAATATTTTTTAAATCATCATTTGATGCTTTTACAATTTGAGCTACTTCAAAGTTAGCCTCAATCATAGGCAAGAGCTTATGTAGTTGTGGTAGATGAGGGGTCCGGAAATTTGGATCATAAACTATTACTGCATCATTCGTGCGAGCCTTAATTAAAAATTCGTGCAGAGAATTATGTAATATTGGGTTTAAACTAAAGAAGGATCCAAAATGGACAATATCTGATGACGATACTTCCGGAAAAATTAAATTTGGCATTTTTTTAAGTTCTTCTTTATAAAATGAATAGTCGGCATTTCTATTGTCATCAAGAAAAGCCAATGCTAAACTCGTTTTCATTCCCATTTCACGATATAAAAAGCGGGTAGCCACACCATTCAATTCCAAAAATGAAAGAAGCATTTCTGACGCTTTATCATTAGCTATTATTGAAATATGAGAAACAGGAATATTCAACCTACCCAACGATATGGCTGTATTTAGCATGGAACCTCCTGGACGCATTTGAACGGCCTCCATTGAGTTTATGATTATATCCAAAACCGTTTCACCAATTGTATATGTCATAAAGTATGGTATTTCTTCCGATAATTAACAAAAATAGCGTGCTCTTTGCAATGTATTATAAAATATTACTGTTTTTATTTTTTTTTTTTATATTTGTGAAATAAACCTATACATGAAAAAAAGAGTATGACCTTCAACCTTCAGGAATGGCTTACAAAACATAGTAAGGATGATATCTTATTTCTCTTTAAAGGTGAAGTGTCGAGTACTCTAATTGCAGACTCATTAGAAGTTATTGAAGCAAAATTAGAAGAGGCTTCGCCTAAATCAAAAAAGAAGATTTATAATGTATTGGTAGAGGCATTACAAAACCTTTATCATCATAGCTCTGTTCTGCCTGAGGTTAAAGATATAAATGAGAAAGGAAAATATGCCATTTGCATTTTAAGTAAAAATAATATTGGTTATCACGTAATAACTGGTAATTTTGTAACTAACAAACAAAAAGATTTTCTGACAAAGCATTTAAGTCACATAAATGAACTTGACAAAGAAGAGTTGAAAGGATTGTATAAAGATATTCTTGATAATCAGGAATTCTCCGACAAAGGAGGTGGTGGACTTGGAATGGTAGATATTGCAAGAAAATCGGGAAGTAAACTTGATTTTAATTTTTATAACTATTCAGATAATTATTATTTTTTCAGTTTAAATGTTAATATTGTAGAATAAATTAATACCGGAATCATATGGAACCAATCTCAATTGTAGGGACACCAAAAACCCCAACGGTACATTTCGATAATGAAAAAGGAAAAGTTGAAATAAAAGGGCGTTCGATACCTGAAAATTCAATTGAATTCTATAAACCTTTAGTTGATTGGCTTGAAGCTTATTTATCAAATCCAGCTCAACTGACTGAAGTTAATATTCAATTGGAATATTTTAACACCAGCAGTTCAAAATGTATTTTAGATGTTTTTAAAAAGCTGGAAGCTATTTACAAAAGTGGTAATGAAGTAATTGTGAACTGGCATTATGAAGAAGACGATGAAGATATGCTAGAAGCCGGCGAAGATTATCAATCAATTATAAAGATTCCATTTAAAATGGTTGAAATTACTGAGTAAAAAACTTTGATATTATAATTTTGAAAGGCTATTAGTGTTAATAGCCTTTTTTGTTTTTACCTTTTTTGAAGATAGAAGCATTTAGAAATGAAAAGTATTCAATGGTTCTTCGCAAAAATCGATAATGCAAAGTCAAATACAGTAATAGATTAAAAATCCATATCACAATAATATTCATCCAAAAGGTTTCAACATATCTTCCCATTATCATCTTATGAGGTGCATAAAAGTGGGCTTTGACTAATTTGCTGTCAGGATCCAAATAAATGGGATCAATTTTCTGGTATAACTGTCCATCATACTCCACAATTCGTTCCAACGAATTGGTATTTCGAACAAATGAGGTTAAATTCTCGTTGGTATGTTTCCGTTTTAAGTTTAAAAATTTCTGTTTGTTTTCTGGACTAGATTGTATTGAATTTATTATTTCATCTTTTAATGAATTTGCTTTATTAAAGCGTTTCAGGTAATAATTTGTTAATTTGCTCAGGTAGTTGTTGGTTTCATCCAATATATTTTCATCTAATTTGTCATAGTATAAATAATCAATCCATTTAAAAGAGACTAAATTGTTCACTATAAGTTCTTTGGATATTTCATTGCGTATTAATTCCAATTCATCTTTTACTTTCAATTGCTTGACCGGATTTTTATAATTCCGTTGACAATAAGAAACTTTATTTTCCAAAGTTTTTATCAAATAGTTTTTTTTATAATCGGCAATACTCATTGCCTTATCGTATTCATAAAATTGCTTTTCATACGAATTATTGATGTACTGATAAACGGCCAACCCTTCATAAGCCCATCGGGCTGTAATTATTTCACCATATATGGGAATTCTGGCTGGTGATGATATTATTGGATTTATTTTATCGAAAGAAACGATTACCCCACTTAACAAAAGCTGTGGAATAACCAAAAACGGAATAAGTATATAAATAGTGACTACGGTATCAAAAGTATCGGAAATATTTAATCCCAATAAACAGGCAAAAAACCAAGCGCTAAATAACATCAACCAAAAGTGAAAATACATTCCACTAATTCCCATAATGCTATTTCCTATAAGCACAAATAAAAAAGCTTGAAAAGCCGAAAGAAAAAACAGAATTAAAAGTTTTGAAAACAGGTAACTGGTGCGGCTAAGATTAAGAAATCGTTCCCTTTTGAGAATTTTCCTGTCTTTTATAATTTCTTCAGCACTGACTGATAGCCCTATGAAAATAGCCACAATTACTGCCATAAAAATATATACGGGCAAATTGGTATTTCCACTTAAACTATATCCATCGTCACTGGTACTGTAGTATCGGACGATAAATGAAAGCAATAAAGCTAAAATTGGGGCTTCTGTCAGGTTTATAATTAAATACTGCCGGTTTGCAATTTTTGAAAGCACATCTCTGGTTACAAAAACTGTAAATTGTTTGAAAAATCCCGGAATCTTAAAGGAAATTTTTGGAAGTTTATTGCTTATTAATTCACTGTTTTTTTTATTTGGCTGCTTTTCAATAAAATGCTTGTACCATTCATTGGGAGTTTTTTTTCGGTTTTGGGTAACGCTTCCATATTCATCCAAAATTTTTGATTCAACAATGTTAAAGACTTGTTCTGGATTTACATTTCCGCATAAACGGCATTCACTATCGTTCCAATTAGCATGGTGCACTTTTGATTTAAAATATATAATGGAATCTACTGGATTCCCATTGTAAATCAAATACCCACCTTTATCTAAAATGAATAGCTTATCAAACATCTTGAAGATATCGGACGAAGGTTGATGAATCACCGTAAAAATTAGTTTGCCTTTTAATGCCAATTCTTTAAGCAAATCCATAATATTCTCTGAATCGCGCGAGGATAATCCCGAAGTGGGTTCATCTAAAAAAAGAATAGATGGTTCACGGATTAATTCTAAAGAAATATTTAATCGCTTGCGTTGGCCACCGCTTATTTTTTTATTCAGGGGGCTTCCAACAATCATATCCTTAATCTCCAGAAGTCCCAAACTTAAGAGCATACGATACACTCTTCTATTTAATTGAAAAGGAGATAATTCATCAAAACATAACTTGGCGTTATAATAGAGGTTTTGATAAACGGTTAATTCTTCAATAAGCAGATCATCTTGCGATACAAAACCAATCAAACCTTCTATTTTCTTTTTGTCTTCGTAAATATCTATTCCATTAATAGTCACTTTTCCGCTTGAAGGCTTGTAACTTCCATTCAGCACATTAAGTAGGGTTGATTTTCCTGCACCACTTGCCCCCATGATGCCAATCAAACTGCCTGATTCTTCAACAAAGTTTATTGAATTCAACCCTTTAATTCCACCTTTAAATTCATATTCAACACCATCAGCAACAAATTCTAAGCGGTCTTCTTGCTCGTTTAAATAATAGGCACTAATTATATCGGAATAGTATATTGGTTTAATTTTAGTATCCCTGAAAGCTGAACCTTGTGTTAAAATATACACCCGTTCATTGATGACCAGTTGCCCATTTAAATACATTTCATGCTTGCCAAAACATCGGGCAATATACATGTCGGCAGGAATAAAATGTAAAACCCAAATTTTATCTTCCAGAGATTCCTGATAAAAATGCCTAACTTCAGGATTTGTGGTAGTTTTTTCGCCATCAATCAACAGCATTTGTGTCGATTTAGGCATTTCTTCGTAAGTGCTAAGGACAAAGTTTTTGAGTAATTCAAACTCTTCTATTGGATGGTGAAATATTTCTGAAACTGTAAGAACAAAGGTTAATTCTTGTTCCGAAATCTCAACGTCATCTTTGATAAATTCAATTAAGCGGATAAGAACTACAACTTTTTGCCGTAAATCAAGTTCTTCATTTATTTGAGTACATATTTTCAGAACTTTTACGGAGCTTAAAGCAAGATTTTTTTCTTTTTTTCCCTCTTGGCTTTGCTTTTTTTGGTACAGAGCTGAAAAGCCATCGAAGAGTTTAAGATACTCTTCAACAATTTCTTCGTTTAGTTGCTGTTTTAAAAAGGATTCAACGATATTTCGTCCGTTGCGATTATTGGTTCTAGGATATGCAATTATTGCAAACAGATGCATTAATGCTTTTAAAATCCTTTCGCTCATGAATCGTTAGATTGCTGTTAGGTAATTACTGCTGAAAACCTATCAATAATACAGCAATTCCCGAATTTAAATTTTTTGAATCCAACTTTGCTTCAATAATGCAATCCATGGTATAATCAAATTCAAAATCCCAATTGGATGTATTTTCGTAGTCATTATTGGTGTAAAGCAAATTTCGCTCTTGATCATATACTGAAAATATAATATTGCCTTCAGAATTTCCGGTATATGCCACCAACCTGTATAAGCTTCCACCATAAAAGGTGGCGTAAAATTCGGCTACTTCATCCCCGTTTAATAAGGCTGTATATGATTGACCATCTGATATAAAAGGTAAATTCATGTGGCTCTGACATAAACGCAAAGTAGAATCAATTTGCCCATACGACTTATTGGTTAACGTATTTATTGCTAAAATAAGGAGTACTATTACAGCTGACTTTTTCATTACAAAACAGTTATTTAATTAGTAAATTCCTAATATTGCTAACCTTCATATCAATGGTTTTCAATACGTTTTCGGATACAACAATTTTTGATATAGAATGGATTTTGGTAATCCTGTTTTCAGGAATGGTTGTTGGTGCCTTATATTCATAAGTGGTTTCTACTCCATCAAATTCATAAGCTAGGTCTATTAGGTCGTCAACCAATTTTTTTATATCTTCCGATTCATTGTAATATGGAGACAAAATTTTAATTAAGTTCTCAAGAGGCTGCTTGTTTTCCCCAACGCGCTGAATTAACAATTCATTCTTTGATTCTATAGCCAGCTTCGTCAGAAAATGCATGGCTTCAATCCATCCTCCAGCCAGAACTAAAGCGCCTTCACGTTGCCGCTGGCTTTCCTTAAGATAAAAATCAACATCCCGATAAACATTTGACATTATAAAAAGAAGACTGTCCTGATTATCAATATTGTTTTCAATGCGGGACATTATATTTGGACTTATTGCTGAGGCAAGACCTAAATCTTGCGTCATAATTTTTATGATTGAAAAATAAGTTATGGCAGAAGGCGACTGCTTATAAATATTCAAATACCCTAAATCAGCTCCGTATATTCCTAAATTTACCGATTTTTTAAAAATACTGGTATAAAGCTTATAATTTTCTGAGGGGTTTAATAATTCTGAATTGTAATTGCTTCCCATATCTTTAATTAAAATTGATAGTTGATAAGGGGAAGGCAGACTAAATAAAGAATTTTGGAATTTAATAACTTTGTCAGTTGTGTCAAGTTCCACTTCCAATTCTTTGTCTAACTTGTTATTCGAAGGCTTCTTATCTTGCTTGCATGAGACTGTTGCAAGAATTAAAAAAACCATTAAAATAAAATATCGGCTACTGATATTCATAGTTTAGGCTATTTGGTTGTACTTTTTATTGCAAGTAATGAAAAATTTATGAATTCTCAAAGCGACATTTCACAAGCAATTTGAATATCCCTCTTTTTTAATTTTAACTATATTTTAAGTTTCCGATTTTGGACAAAAAACAGTGAAAATTAAAATTAATTATTTGCTAACGAATAGTATATTTGAAAACCTTTTTCTAATATATAAAAGGTGGGAGAAAACTAATCAAATACTTACTATTTAAATTTCAATAAAATGAAGAAGTTACTTCTTATTGCTTTAATTTCCCTATCATCACTTACTTCGTTTACACAAAATAAAAACTTCACTATTGAAGAGGCTGTAATGGGTCAATGGAGAGAATTCTATCCTTCGAATTATAGAAACCTGCAGTGGCAAGGGAATAGTTCATATTTTACATTTCAGGATTATAGTAACATATACCAACAATCGGTAAGTAAATCTGATTCAATTATTCTGTTAACTTTAAAAGACTTGAATAATTCACTGCAAACTGAAGGTTCCGATACCCTAAAGAATTTACCGGCTATAAATTGGGAGTCGGAAACTGAATTTCATTTTAGTACAGCTGGTTCATGGTATGCTTATTCTATTTTACAGAAAAAAATTACAGCCCAGATAAAATTACCTAGTGATGCCACTAATATTACTATCAATTATTCAAAAAAACTGATTGCATTTACCATAGAAAACAACCTTTATTTGGTTGGAATAGATAGCAAAATAATTCCTGTTACCGAAAATTCGGATAATAATATTGTTAATGGACAAAGTGTGAGTCGCAACGAATTTGGAATCACTAAAGGTATTTTTTGGTCACCAAAAGGCAATTTATTAGGATTTTACAGCAAGGATGAGCATAAAGTGATGGAATACCCTTTGGTCGATATTACCCAAAAGGAAGCAAAATTAAAATCATTGAAATATCCAATGGCAGGTGCTCCCAGTGAAAATATAAGCTTGGGAATTTATGATTTGACTAAAAAAACTACCCTATTTATTGAAAACAACGATACCTTATCGGAGAAATATTTAACCAATATTTCGTGGGATCCAAATGAGGAATATGTTTATATTCAAGTTCTCAATCGGGAACAAAACCACATGAAACTCAATAAATACAAGGTGGCCAATGGAGAATTTTCTAAAACTTTATTTGAAGAAAAACATCCAAAATACGTTGAACCACTATTCCCAATAACATTCCTGCCTTTTAACTCGGACCAATTTATCTATCAATCACGTCGCGATGGCTATAATCACGCATATTTGTATGACACCACAGGTACTTTAATAAAGCAGCTAACAAAAGGAAATTTTGAAATAACAAAATTGATTTTCGTGGGTAAACGAAATATTTTCTTTGAATCAACAGAACCAAATCCGTTAGAACGACATTTCTACAAAGTTGATATAAGTTCAGGAAAAAAAACCAGACTTACTAATGCTGATGGAACACATAGTATCGTCTTCAATTCTAATGAATCACATTTTATTGACACCTATTCAAATATCCAACTGCCAAATTGCGTAGATTTAATTGCTACAACTGGTAAAATTATACGCAATATGTTAACAGCAACAAATCCATTGAAGAATTATAATATGCCTGAATTGCAGATGGGAACTATCAAAGCTGCAGACGGTAAAACCGATTTGTATTATCGGTTAATTAAACCAGCAAATTTTGATTCTCTCATTAAATATCCGACCATTGTTTATGTTTATGGAGGGCCTCATGATCAATTAGTTGAAAACTTATGGTTAGGCGGTGCCCGATTATGGGAATATTATATGGCTCAAAAAGGGTATATAATGTTCACCATTGATAACAGAGGTTCTGCAAATCGGGGATTGGAGTTTGAAAACGTGATTCACCGGCAGTGCGGAGTAAATGAAATGAAAGATCAAATGGAGGGAATAAACTATCTAAAGAGCTTGAACTTTGTTGACATGGGACGCATTGGAGTTCATGGATGGAGTTATGGTGGGTTTATGACTTTATCGTTAATGCTAAACTATCCTGAAATTTTTAAAGTTGGGGTTGCTGGTGGACCTGTAACCGACTGGAGTTATTATGAAGTGATGTACGGTGAAAGATACATGGATACACCTTTAGAAAACCCACAAGGATACATGTACACATCATTATTAGAACGTACAAAAAATTTGAAAGGTAAAGCCTTAATAATACATGGTGCCATGGATAAT
>JAIFLC010000077.1:0-935 GCA_020049295.1 Bacteroidota bacterium | reverse complement strand
TTATTTTGTTTATCCTAAAGCAGAACATAATGTTAGAGGATATGACCGGATTCATTTAATGCAAAAAGTAACCAGCTATTTTGAGGATTATTTGAAATAATTAATCCCTACTTATTATTCTCATTTATAATTGATAAAGCAATAATAATCAAGTATTTATTGATTATTATTGCAATAGCTGTTTTAGTTTTGATTACTCATTTACTCATAAAAAAAGTGAAGAAAAGGTCCGATTATTGGCCAAAATAAATCATGAAAGATTCCATACATCAAAATGATTATTCCTATAAAAATATATGGCAAATTGCCTACCCAATTATTTTAGGAAGTTTAGCTCAGGAGCTAATAACAGTGGTTGACACTGCATTAGTTGGACGGTTAGGCGAGGTTCAAATGGGTGCCGCAGCAATTGGTGGTATTTTTTATTTATCGGTTATAATGCTCGGTTGGGGTTTTGGGTTAGGCGTTCAAATAGTAATATCACGACGTTTGGGTGAAAACAACATTCCGGCCATCAATAAAATCCTAATTCATTCTTTTATCATCCTTATAGGCTTAGCAGGAATAATATTTTTAATAGTGCGAGGTTTTGCACCCAATGTTTTTACGAAAATAATCCAATCAGAACATGTTGCCAGCGAAAGTATTCAATTTATAAACATTCGAATTTTTGGAATCTTTGCCGCCTTTATAAATATTAATTTTAGGGCTTTCTATATTGGAACTGGAAATACCAAAATAATTAGTCTCACTACCCTTGTAATTGCTGTTGTTAATACAGTTCTTGCCTATTTGTTTATTTTTGGCAAAGGAGCTATTCCCGCCTTGGGAATAAGAGGTGCTGCTTTGGCATCGGTAGCTGCCGAGCTTTCTGGTCTATTAGTCTTTATTTTTTATACTTCTAATAATTCTGCCATTCGCAAATTTAAATTATT
>JAIFLC010000209.1 GCA_020049295.1 Bacteroidota bacterium | reverse complement strand
CGCAGGAATGCATGCTATTAAATATGCTTATTTATCTGTTTTATCAGGGTCGTCAAGAAATGCAGTCGCTACCGGTTCGGAAGTTATTTCAACATTATTAAGAGCAGATAAGTTTAATAAAGAAATGAACTGTACCAACCAGCTCGAACAAAACCCAATTTTAGCTTTTGAAAAGGACTTTCTAAGATGGATGTTATCAGATGGAGCAGGAGCAATGTTACTAGAAAATAAGCCAAATGAAAACAACATTTCTTTAAAAATAGAATGGATTGAAACAATTTCTTATGCAAATGAACTTGAAGCATGTATGTATGCTGGTTCAGATAAAGATGCAAACGGAAATTTAATTGGTTGGCGTGAATTTGATCCAGAATTATGGTTAGAAAAATCAATATTTTCAGTAAAACAAGATGTTAAATTGCTCGATAAATATGTTGTAAACAGGTGTATTACTCCGCTTGCAAATATTCTTAAAAAGAGAAATATTGATTCACATAAAGATGTAAATTATTTCTTGCCCCACTTATCATCCATGTATTTTAAGCAAAAATTGTACGATGAATTAAAAAAGCAGGATATTGAAATTAATGATGAGAAATGGTTTACTAATTTAACTAGTGTAGGAAATATAGGATCTGCTTCTATTTATGTAATATTAGATGAATTATTCCATTCAGGCAATCTAAAAAAAGGCGAAAAAATTTTGGTTATGGTTCCTGAAAGTGGTCGATTTTCATATGCTTATGCATATTTAACTGTAGTTTAAAAATATCTTTTTATAAATGAAGCTCAGCAGTATTTCTGTTGAGCTTTTTTATTTTACCAAATATTCTTTTGCATAAAAAATTGGCAATTGGATGCTTTTTTTTATTTTTGATAAATAACCCTTAAAAAATTAATCATGTTCAATATCGCACTATTTGGTCCTCCAGGCGCAGGAAAAGGTACTCAGTCGAAACTTCTGATCGAAAAGTATAATCTTGCCTATATATCAACTGGAGATATTTTACGAGAAGAAATAACCGAAGGATCTGAGCTTGGTAAACAGGCAAAAAGTGTAATAGAGGAGGGTGGATTGGTATCAGACGAAATAATCGTTCAAATTATTGAAAAAAAGATTAAAACCAATAAAGAAGTAAATGGGTTTCTGTTTGATGGATTTCCAAGAACAGTTGTACAGGCATATATACTTGAGGGATTATTATTGAAATTAAATACTTCATTAAACTGCATGATAAGTCTCGAAGTTCCACATGATATATTAATGAATAGAATGCTTGAACGATCAAAAAAGGAAAACAGAGTAGATGATACTTTAGAGGTAATTCAAAATAGATTAAAAGAATATCATAATAAAACTGTTCCGGTAGCACAATTTTACAAAGATAAAGGGATTTGCTATGCTGTTGATGGGGTTGGAACTGTTGATGAGATTTATAATCGAATTACTAATGTGGTTGAGAACACATTAACTAAAACTTGGTTAAATGTTGTTTTATTTGGCCCTCCAGGATCTGGTAAAGGAACTCAGGGAAAATTACTTGCTGATAAATATGACCTTGTTTATATTTCGACAGGATCATTACTCCGACGAGAAATTGAAAAAGGATCTGAAATGGGTTTAAGCGCTAAAGAATATATGGAAAAAGGTGATATTGTTCCCGATGAATTTGCCATAAAGCTTATTGAAAAACAAATTCAATTGCACCCAAATGCAAAAGGATTTTTCTTTAAGGGATATCCAAGAACTATTGTCCAAGCTTATATTTTAGATGGATTATTACGAAAACTTAACTCATCTGTCTCTTGTGTTTTCCATTTGGATGTTTCATTACTTGAATCGATGAAACGATTAAATGCTCGAAGTAAAACTCCAGATAAACGAAACTATGATATTGATGCTGATGTAATTGTAAGAAGATTAGAAACTTATCAATATAGAACACTTCCAGTTTTAGAGTACTACGAAATACAAAAAAACATCTATCATATTGATGGATTAGGAACACAAGAAGAAGTTTTCAAACGATTGACAGAAAAACTCGAACTAGCCTTTAAATTGGTAAGATAATAAAAAGGCTCCAAAGGAGCCTTTTTTATAAAATTGTAACTTAAATTATTTCAAAATAAACTCAACTTTTCTCGACAAATTATTATTTTCAAGATTAAAAATTCCTTTTCCGAAAGATAGAATCCTTGATTCGGAGATACCATTTAAAACCAAATAGGCTTTTACATTATCTGCACGCTGTTGAGATAATTTTTGATTGTACTTTATTTCACCAATTTTATCTGCATAACCATTCACTTCGATTGCGTAATTTGAATATTTTAGAATCGAAATGAGTTGATCTAATAGTAAATATGAATCTTTCCTAACACCAGATCTGTTAAAATCGAAATAAATAGGAGCAGTTATACTTATGCTATTATCATTTTTGGCAATATTTATTGAATCATTAGTAAAATGCTTAAAGTATTCTTTTAGCTCGCTATCACTCGGATTAATAACTTCTCCACAACTCGAAAATGAATTAGCTTTTAGAAGTACCCAGGAATCAAATTTTTGATCACCCACATCTGCAATTACAATTTTAAAATGATACAAAGAATATGGGTTTAATTTAATCCCTGTTTCTAAAACAACAGTGAACCCATCAAACTCAAACAAACGATTATTTTCGTAATAAAACCTGGCTTCTGCTTTAGAATAGTTTTGTTCGGCAAAATCAATATGTGAATTATTAATAAAAAAACGATTATTAACCTTATTATTTATTAAATCAATTGTAATAGGAATTGTTGAGTTGGGTAATGTGCCAATGTTTATTTTTTCTTTTGCATCTTTTTCGCATATCAAAAAGGCAAATGCATCACTAACTCCATAATTTACATACTCCGGATATTCTTCGGATGCAAAAACATATGAGAAAGAAACACTATCAGAAAAAGACATAAAATCGAACTCAATTTTTGCTGCATCAAATGATTTATTATTAACAATCATTTCAATATCCGAATCACCATCAGAATGGTTTTCCGTTGATGCAATGTTACCATGTGATCCTTCAGAATCAAGAACATTTCCAGTACTTAAGATTATGCCATCTGATGGAAGCACATTGAATTCTCCTTTATAAATAAAATAACCCAAACTTATTTTTTCTCCTGAGTATTTGATATTTTTAATTTGAATCCCACTCTGATTATCCTTTAAAAAAAACTGACTAATTAACCAATCTGCTGCTTGGGTAGTATCAATTCTATAATACTGAGAAAATACCAATTGAGGAATCAGGCCTAGTATAAAAAATAACTGAAATGCTTTATTGTGAATATAAATCACCTGTTATTCAAGATTTAAAATTTCATCAACCTGTTCACCTTTTTCGTCAAAAATTAAAGCATAAGTTCCCAACTCATATTCCTGTTTCTCGAAAACCATATTAATAGCAACCTCAATACAAGGAGTTTCAAATTCCTTATTTTCCATATAAATAGCCACATGATGCAATTCAACACCAATATCCTCAATCTGAATCTTTTCAGGGAATTCAGATTTTAACTCATTTACATCATTTCCAGTAAAAATATCTGCTAATAATGCTGAAAGACTTGTAAGAGTATCTTCAATAAGCTGATCTTTTGTTTTATTTTGAAAAACCAGACTTTCAATAGTTTCTTTGCTCATGGTGTGATTTTTAAATTTATTCCTAAAAATAAACTTATTTTTTTATGCATTATTGAAAAAAGAGAAAAAATCATATGTTATTTTTAGAAAATTCAATTAAAGAATTGAATTAAGAAACATGATAAAAAGTAATTGTTAAATCTATTTAAAGATAAAAAATCCCAAATAATTAATATTTTTGTTCTATTGAAACGAATACTCTTTTTAATGAATTCTAAAAACAAACAATTTATAACTTCAATGATTATTATTGGAGTTTTATTTTTCCTCTTTGGTTTTATTACCTGGTTGAATGGTATTTTAATTCCCTATCTGAAAATTGCTTGTGAGCTTAATAATCTTCAATCTCTGATGGTTGCATCATCCTTTTATATAGCTTATTTTGTAATGGCCATTCCATCGGGTTGGGTATTAAATAAAACCGGATTTAAAAATGGAATGATGGTTGGATTATGGATTATGGCTATTGGTGCATTAATCTTTGTTCCAGCTGCTTTAACTCGTTCATATCCAATATTTTTAATCGGTTTATTTATTTTGGGTACAGGTTTAACAGTTTTACAAACTTCATCCAATCCTTATATCACGATTATTGGTCCTGTTGAAACTGCCGCGAGCAGAATAAGTATAATGGGTGTTTGTAATAAAATTGCCGGAGCTCTTGCTCCATTAATTCTTGCTTATTTTATTTTGAGCGATGGTGATAGTTTTGTAAACAGTTTGGCAAACATGAGCCTTGCAGAAAAGAATACAGCACTCGATGCTCTTGCTTATCGAGCAATAGCACCATATTCAGTTATTGCAATTAGTTTATTTCTGCTTGGTATAATGATGCGTTTTTCCCCCTTACCTGAAATTGAGCGCGAAGAAAATAATGAAACCGAGAACTCATCTAATAATAATGGAGTTAAAAGTATTTTCCAGCTTCCACATCTTTGGATGGGTGTTATTGCTCTGTTCTTTTATGTTGGTGCCGAAGTTATTGCCGGAGATACAATTATTCGTTATGGAATGCTATTAGGTATCGATATAGCTGTAGCCAAAGCATTTACAAGTTATACATTGGTGGCAATGGTTGTGGGTTATATTCTTATTGGATTAATACTAATTCCAAAAGTGATTTCGCAAAGAACAGCACTAATAATAAGTGCATTACTCGGTATCATTTTTACACTTGCAGCAATTTTTACATCAGGAACAACTTCTATTTTTTTTATTGTCATGTTGGGATTTGCAAATGCGATAGTATGGCCGGCAATATGGCCGCTTGCAATTCACAATACTGGAAAACATATTAAAACAGCATCATCGCTTCTAATTATGGCAATTGCCGGTGGAGCAACTTTACCTTTAGTTTGGGGTGCACTGGTTGACTATTTTGCTAATTCACCTCAAAATGCTTATTGGATATGTATTCCATGTTACCTAATGATTTTTTACTTTGGTATGTGGGGATATAAACTTAAACCTATAAAAAAATAACTGGTAAGAATCTTTAAACTTAAAACGTTTCTGTCTTTTAACTTTTACCTTTTTTACTTTTATCTTTTAACTTTAAACTTTAAACTTTAAACTTTTACCTTAATCATGGATTTAACATTATTAGTTTTAGCAGCAGGAATGGGTAGCCGTTATGGTGGCCTTAAACAACTCGATAAAGTTGGACCAAGTGGTGAAACAATTATCGATTATTCAGTTTATGATGCCATTGAAGCTGGTTTTAATAAGATTGTTTTTATAATCCGAAAGGATATTGAAAAAGATATGAAAGAACTTCTTTTTGACAAATACAGTAAAAAAATCAAAATTGAATACGTATTTCAGGAATTAGAAAACCTTCCTATTGGAATAAATCCACCTGAAGGAAGAACCAAACCATGGGGAACAGGTCATGCTGTTCTGATGGCTAAAGACGTAATACACGAACCATTTGTGGTAATTAATGCCGACGATTTTTATGGAAAAAGTGCTTTTAAAGTGGTAGCTGATTATATGAAAAGTCAACAAAATAATTTAAAAGGGAAATACTGCATGGCCGGCTATTTGCTCAAAAATACATTATCTGAGCATGGACATGTTTCACGTGGGGTTTGTACTGTGAATAATAATATGGAAATGACTGATATTATTGAAAGAACCAAAATAGGATGGAAATATGATATTATTGTTGCAGATGATAATGGAAAGGAACTTGTTCTGTCTGGCAATGAATATGTTTCGATGAATTTCTGGGGTTTTACTCCAGACGTTTTTAGTGCGCTTGAATCTGAATTCTCAAAGTTTATCATTACTAATTTTGATAATTTAAAATCAGAATACTATATACCAAGCATTGTTAGTTACCAAGTTAATGAAGGAAATGCAACAGTAAAGGTCCTGGAAGCAAAAGATCAATGGTTTGGGGTTACCTACCAGGAAGATAAACCTATAGTTGTGGAAAAAATTAATGAGCTTACATTAACAGGAAAATATCCTGTAAAATTATGGTAATGAAATCAAACACCATTATAAAATAGTTTCATAATCCATCTCACTCAAATATTGCAAAAATAAAAATCATTCTATGGTATTCCTTTTGTAGGTCGTTTAATATTTTTATAAATTTAATCCATAATTAGTGATTCCATGATTCATAAAATATTAAAAACTACTTTTCTTATACTTGTACTTATCATTAACATTTCATCAAAAGGTGAATACTCAAAACAAAATGATAAGTATCAAAAAGTACGTCAGAGAATGGTACGCGAGCAAATTGTTGCCAGAGGTATTACCAATCAAAAAGTTATCCAGGCCATGATTAATGTTCCGAGACATCTTTTTGTACCCGAAGCATACGAAAGAATGGCATATGAGGACAGACCTCTGCCAATTGGCGAGGGTCAAACTATTTCACAGCCCTATATAGTTGCGTTAATGACCGATTTACTTGAATTGGAATCCAATATGAAGGTACTTGAAATTGGAACGGGGTCAGGTTATCAAGCTGCAGTTTTGGCTGAAATAGTTAAAGAGGTTTATACAATTGAAATTGTTGGTGTACTTGGACAGATTGCTACAGATTTGCTTTTTGATCTGGGTTATAAAAATATTTACACAAAAATTGGCGATGGATACAAAGGATGGCCGGAAAAATCACCTTTTGATGCTATAATTGTTACCTGTGCACCTACAGATATACCCAAACCTCTTGAAAAACAGCTTAAAGAAGGTGGTAAAATGATTATTCCTTTGGGTGGCAGTATTGTTCAAGAACTGATTCTATTTGAAAAAAAAGATGGTCAATTAATTAAGAAATCAGTTGCTCCGGTTAGGTTTGTTCCAATGGTTAGACAAGACGGAAAAAGATATTAAGTATTTAGATTAAACAATAAACGAAATTTTGTGTCCAATCAAATAAAAAAATATGAAAAAATCCAACCTTATTACTATTCTATTGGGTATACTCATTGTACTTAATACCCAAGCTCAAATTGATCTAAGCTACCAGAAACCTCCACAAGAAATTCTTGAATTGGCAGATGTTGATCTTCCCCCGGTTGTAATATTAAACAATAAAGGAGATTTTGCTGTATTGGCTTATCGTAATCAATATAAGAGCATTGAAGAGTTATCTGAAACAGAGCTTCGTCTCGGTGGATTGCGCATTAATCCTGTTACAAATATTTCAAGCAGAGAGAGATATTATACTAAATTAGCAATACTTGATATTAACAGCAATAAAGAAATTAATATTAAAGATTTGCCAGCAAATGCTCGAATCTCAAATTTATCATGGTCTCCTGATCAAAGTATGATGGCTTTTACAATTACTACCCTTAAAGGAGTTGAATTATGGATATTAGAGATTAACAAAGGAACAGCAAGAAAAATTTCAAATGATAATCTGAATGCAAACCTGGGAAAACCATTCGAATGGTTTCAGGATAATAAAGGACTGCTGGTAAAAATACTTCCTTTAACAAAAAAATCATTAATAAATGAACAAGATGCTATTCCAACTGGACCTACAATCTCGATTAACGAAGGACAGAAAGCTCAAAACAGAACTCATCAGGACTTATTAAAAAATAAAAACGATGAACATAATTTTGAACAATTAGTGTTGTCGGAGTTATATAGGTTCGAATTAAATGGGCAATCGAAGCGTTGGAAGAATACCGCAATGTACCAAAGAATAAATTTCTCACCTGATGGAAACTATATCTTAATAACTACAATAGAACGACCTTACTCATACCTAGTTCCTTATTATCGTTTTCCTTCGACAACAGTTATTTATGATAAAGAAGGGAAACTTATTAAGAAAATTCTCGAAGTACCATTAATTGAAGAATTACCTAAAGGTTTTATGGCCGAAAGAAAAGGTATGCGTGACCTGGGATGGAGGTCTGATAAACCTTCAACACTCTATTGGGCAGAGGTACTTGATGGAGGTGATCCCGAAGTTTCTGTTGAATTTCGTGATGAAGTATTCATATTAGACGCACCATTCACGGGTGAAAAAAGAAGCATTCTTAAGACAATTAATCGATTCTCTGGTATTGATTGGGGAACAGACAATATTGCGTTAGCATATGATTACTGGTGGAATACACGAAATACAAAAACATATCTTTTTAATCCTTCTAAACCTGAAAGTAAACCGGAAATTATTTTCGATCGTAATGAACAAGACAGATATACAGATCCTGGACAATTTGTAACTAAAAGAAATCAATATGGAAGGAATATATTAGAAATTGATAATGATAATTTGTTTCTGTTAGGAGATGGTATCTCAGACGAAGGAGTTAAACCCTTTGCAGACAAATACAATAGTAAGACAAAACTTACTGAACGGCTATGGCAAGCTGATGGTAAAGAAACCTACGAACAAATTTTCGATTTTAAAGATGTTAAAAAAGGAATCCTATTAACACGTATTGAATCAAAAAATAAATACCCAAATTATTATTTCAGAAATATTTTAAGTGGTGATCTAAAACCTGTTACTCAATTTGAAAATCCTTTTTTAAGTATTCAAAACGTTAAAAAGGAATTGATTAAATACAATAGGGAAGACGGATTGGAGCTTTCTGCAACACTTTATTTACCATTAAATTACGAGCAGGGTAAAAAATATCCAATGGTAATGTGGGCTTATCCTCAGGAGTTTAAAGATAAAAATACTGCGGGACAGGTTACAACATCACCTCATGAGTTTACTTATCCTTACTATGGCTCACCAATTTTTTGGGTTACCCGTGGTTATGTCGTTCTCGACGATGCTGCATTCCCAATTGTTGGTGAAGGTAAAGAAGAACCTAACGATTCATTTATTAAACAACTAGTTGAAAATGCAAAAGCAGCAATCGATGCTGTTGATAAGATGGGATATATTGACAGAAATAAAGTTGCTGTAGGAGGACATTCCTATGGAGCTTTTATGACAGCAAATCTCCTAACTCATTCTAACTTATTTGCAGCAGGTATTGCTCGTAGTGGAGCCTATAACAGAACGTTAACTCCATTTGGATTTCAAAGTGAAGAACGTAACTACTGGGAGGCACCAACGATTTATTATGAAATGTCTCCGTTTATGCATGCCGAAAAAATGAAAACACCAATGCTAATGATACATGGCGCTGCTGATAATAACGATGGAACCCATACCATGCAAAGTGAACGCTATTTTAATGCATTAAAAGGATTGGGTGCTACGGTTCGTTTGGTTTTGTTGCCAAAAGAAAGTCATGGTTATAGTGCTCGCGAATCTGTACTTCATGTTTTGTGGGAACAAGATCAATGGCTCGAAAAATATGTAAAAAACAGGGAAATAATTGAATAAATCCTTTAGAGTCGCAAATGCGACTCTTTTTTTTATTCATAGTAAATTAATTTCTAATTAAACATTTTCTGGTTTAATTGGTCTATAGATTTGTTATACTCAAAATCTAAAATATGAAAATTATAAAACTCTTGTTCATCCTATCATTAGGATTGTTATTTACAACGGCTTGTTCTATTGATCTGAATAAAAAAGCCGAAAAGATTCATGACGAGATTGTGTCAATAGATACGCATACTGATACGCCATTTAGTTTTCTTGATGAAAATTACGATGTTGGAAAATGGAATGACTTTGAAAAAACACGTTCAAGAGTTGATTTTCCAAGAATGAAAGCGGGCCGATTAGATGGTGTTTTTATGGCAGTATTTGTAAGTCAGAATGTACGGAGTGATTCAGGTAACATTGCTGCTAAAAACAAAGCATTACAATTGTTTAAAGCGCTAAATGAAAAAATTAGTTTGTATCCTGATCAGGCTGAAATTTCTTTTGCAGCTAATGATATTTATCGAATTAAAAAGTCTGGAAAAAGTGCTGTATATATAGGAGTGGAGAATGGTTATCCTATTGGTAATGATCTTAATAATGTAAAAGAATTTTATAACCTGGGAGCAAGGTATATTACTTTATGTCATACAAAAAATAATGATATCTGTGATTCATCTACCGATAAGAAAGGACCAGAACATAATGGATTAAGTAGTTTTGGCGAAGAAGTGGTAAAGGAAATGAACCACCTGGGAATGATGATTGATGTTTCGCATATTTCTGACTCAGCATTCTTTGATGTATTAAAATTAACAACAGTACCTGTAATTGCTTCACACTCAAGTGCAAGAACAATCTGTGATAATCCCCGTAATTTGTCTGATGAGATGCTTATCGCATTAAAGGAGAATGGAGGAGTTATCCAGATATGCATTCTAAGCGATTACGTTAAAACTCCATTACCGTATCCCGAGAGAGATACTGCATTTGCTATACTTCGCGCAAAATATGATAACTATGATCACCTTTCGGATGAACAGCGCCAACAGTTGCATAAAGAATGGGAGGATACAGATCAGAAATATCCAAAGGAACTGGCCACTGTATCTGATGTTGTCGATCATATTGATCATGTTGTAAAAACTATAGGAATTGATTATGTTGGTATTGGAACCGATTTTGATGGCGGAGGCGGAGTTAATGGATGTAAAGATGCTAGCGAAATGAAAAACATAACTATTGAATTACTAAAAAGAGGTTACACAAAAAAGGAAATTCAAAAAATATGGGGTGAGAATTTTTTGCGAGTATTCAAGAAGGTCGAAAAAGGAAAAGCTAACCAGAGTTAATCCCATATAAATTGATCTTAATCATATTAAATTGTACTATTCATCCTAGAAAAATTAAGGTTACTAAAAAATAAAAAAAATAATTTTTAATATTTTTATTAATTATTACCTTTAAAAAGTATTATTTTAATAAATACGATCAATTATTAACCATTTAAACAATAAACCCTATGAAAAAATT
>JAIFLC010000059.1 GCA_020049295.1 Bacteroidota bacterium | reverse complement strand
CAATAAAAAAATCTTTCTATGTATCATATAATTAAATCGTTATGAAGTGGAATTGGTTAACAACTAAGATGATGGATATTAATTAATATCCATCATTTTGAGTTAATTTATAATTTGAATTTATGATTTCATCTTGAGGAATTGGGAAAACCTCGTGTATTCCTGTAACAAAACCACGGTTTCCTAAAACAGTTGGTGCATCTCCCCAACGAACCAAATCAAAATATCTAAAACCTTCCATTGCCAATTCTAATCTTCTTTCCTTTTTAATATCAGCTATCGTAACACCTGTTATTGTGCTTAGTCCCGCCCTTTGTCTGACTTCATTAAAATAAGTATCAGGGTTACCAGTTCCGCTTCCTATTGCAGCTTCGGCCATCATTAGAAGTACATCTGCGTATCTTATAACACGTTCATTGGTTTCGTAATTCCATTCTGCATTACCACTAAAAGTAATATGCGTCCAGGGCGCTCTTTTTTTACTGAACCAACCAGTATATCCTTCATTTTTTTCCCAGCTTGAAGCACCAATTGAAAGTAAAAATGCTTCTCCATAGGCAGTTCCATTTTTTCTAACATTATCTCCTTCTGCATCATAGAGAGCAATAAGATCTGTCGAAACCATATCAAATCCCCAACCTGCATTTAACGTGTCAGTTGAAATACCTCTTGGCCCTGACATTTGCACATCAATATTTCCCCCATTAACTCTCCCATTTCCCCAATCTCCTCCTCTGGAAATATTGGCATATTCAATTTCGAATATTGATTCACTACCGTGCTCATATTCATAGCTCCAAATATTATCGTAATTCGGTTCTAATGCATATTGACCGTAGATTTCATTAAACTCATCAAATGCTAACTGGTAATACTCTGCACCTGATAATTCAAAACTATAACGTTGATGATAATAAGGTGATGCCATATACAAATATACTTTGCCAAGTAATGCATGTGCAGCGCCCTGTGTAGCTCGATACTTATCAGGTGGAGATACTGCAAGATCAGGAATCGCTTCCTTTAAATCAGTAATAATTTGCTCATATACAAGAGATGCAGCTACTCGCGGTTGATCATATTCTTCTGGTAATAATTGTTTTGTAATAAGCGGTATATCTCCAAAAAAACGAACTAATTCAAAGTAAAAATAAGCTCTTAAAAATTTAGCTTCGGCGATATATTCTCTTGATTTTGTTGAGGCCTCTGGATTTGCATTTAGGATAACTAAATTGGCACGGTTAACACCGTAAAATCCTCTTCTCCATAATTCAAGTATTGCTGTATTGGTTGGTAACATAGTAAAATTAGAAACATCATGGTATTCAGGTCTGTCCCCTGAACCACCTCCAACAACTTCAGCGTCATCTGTCGGGAAATTTGCTAAAAAGTAATATGATGACCAGTTATTATAAAATTTGGGCTGTAACATTGAATATGCAGCAACCAGACCTTGAAAAATATCCTCTTCAGTTTGGTAAAAATTATTTTCAAATTTTACTCCTACAGGTTCCATTTCTAACCAGTCTGAACAACTGATTGAAGAAAATATCAGAAGAAATAATATGTAAATTATTGATTTCATTATATTAATTTTATTGGTTATACATTATATTGTTAGATTTATTCCAAATGAAATAATACGAGGTCTTGGATACAATCCTCTATCTATACCAATACTCGTTTTATTACTATCCCAATTTGTTGAATTTCCAACTTCTGGATCAGCACCTGGATAATTCGATAGTATAAATAAATTTTTGCCAGAAACATATACCCTCAGCTTTTCAATGTGTATTCTTTTTAGAACAGGTTTACTCAACGAATAACCTAATTCAAGATTTTGTAAGCGGATATGACTTCCATCAAAGACAAACATACTATTATGAGAGAAGTTCTGACTGCTATTAACTGTGTACCGAGGGAAATCATCGGTTTGGTTTTCAGGCGTCCAGGCATTTTCATAAAAATAGAGTGGTTTATTGTTGGCATCCAGATCCGTTCTATAGGCTCCATAATATACATCATTACCTAAAGTACCACTTAAAAATATTGTTAAATCAAATCCTTTATAACTAAAGTTTGTATTTAAACCAAAAGTCCAGTCAGGATGTGGATTTCCGATCATGGTCTTGTCATTCTCATCAATTTTTCCATTTCCATCAACGTCTACCAACCTAACATCGCCTGGAATTGCTGATGGTTGAATCGGATCACCATCATCATTAATATATGCATTAATATCATCAAATGAATCAAAAATACCATCTGCCTTATATCCATAAAAATACCAAACTGGTTTACCTTCATCTGATCTGGTAATTGCACCTGTGGTACCTAAATTAGCTCCTAATAATGGGGATTCAAGTGATGTAACCTCATTTTTATTATATGCTGCATTTAATCCAATATCATATTTAAATTCAGACATTTGACCTCTATAACTCAACTCTAGTTCAACGCCTTGATTAGTAATATCTCCTGAATTTGCATTGGGCTTATCATTTCCTACGTATAAAGGAACAGATGCTGTAGTTATTAAACCCTTAGTTACTTTTTTATAATAATCCGCAGTAAAAGTTAAACGATCTTTTAATAATCTTAAATCAATGCCAACATTTGTTTGTTCAGAAGTTTCCCAAATTAAGTCAGGATTACTCAGCTGCGTCGGTTCTGCTCCTGTAAGCCTTGCACCTCCACTTAAATAATAACTAGGTTCTGCACCACTTGTAATAAGTGAAACATATTCGAAATTACTCAATGATTGAATTGATCCATTTTGTCCCCAACTAAAACGAAATTTTAAGAAATTAATAGGTGAAAAATTCCAGAAACGTTCATTGGTTAAAACCCAACCTAAGGATACAGATGGAAAATATTGGGTTCTATTAGCGCTACTCAATTTTGAAGAAGCATCAGCACGCAATGTAACTGCAATCATATACCGACTATCATAATTATAGTTTACTCTACCAAAATAAGATAATAATCTGTTATCTTCATTTCTTCTTCCTGAAACCGCGGATTTGGTTGAATCACTTAGTACTGCATCAAATACTGCAAAATTCCAGGATTCTTCCTGTAATCCTTCTCCTAAACCTGCAAAATAGTAATAACTATAATCTCTTAGGGTGTTTCCAGCAAGAATATTAAAGTCATGCAAGCCAAATGTTTTTGAATAATTTAATGTATTTTCCCATTGCCAAGTAAACCACCGTTCTACAACCTGATTTACAGTACTTAAGAAATTATAGTTTACAGAATGGTAATAATACCTTGGTGTCCACCAATTATTATTACCGTAAGCCAAATCAATATCATACGCCGTTTTAAAAACTAAACCATCTATAGGCATAAGTGATAAATTAACACCTCCCAAAACTTTATCCTGATAATATAAATTATGATTATTATCAATTTGCGCTCTGGGATTACGAATTTCATTCTGCACATATTCCGACATTCCATAATACCCTCTTTCCTGAGCACTTAATGATGAATTATCAATATCCTCAAAATTGTCATAAATCTGATCTTTGTAAATATCAGGAAATTGACTAGTATCACTATAGTATACTGGTGTTAAAGGATCAATATTCATTGCATTGGAAATTACTCCTCCAAACTCATTATTTTCATCAATAGATTTTCTTTCGAAATGAGTAAATGACAATTTTCCCCCAACAGATAACCATTCTTTTGCTTTATGCTCTGCATTTAATCTTGCTGTATATCGTTCAAAATTTGCCTTAGAGCCACCAATAATTCCATCCTGTGTCAGGTATGAACCTGAAAAGAAAACTGAAGTTTTTTCATTCCCTCCTGTTACAGAAATGTTATGCTCTTGTATGGGTGCTGGTTCAAAAATCTCATTCATCCAATCTGTCCCTTTTCCGAGAGTATCCGGATTAAAAGGATAAGCTGCATCAATTGCAGTATTAATTTGCTCGTCAGTTCTATTAGGATATTTACTTCTTAATTCGTGCTCAAGGCCATCTCTAAAATAAGTAGCATACTGCTGAGCATTTAATACCTCTGTTATATTGCGAGCTTCCTGCATTCCATAATAACCAGTATATGAAATGGTTGACTTATCTTTTGTGCCAGATTTTGTAGTAACCAAGACAACACCATTGGCAGCTTCAGCCCCGTAAATAGCAGCAGAGGCTGCATCCTTCAGAATTTCGATGGATGCTATATCATTAGGATTTAAATATTCTATTCCTCCTGTTCTCATTCCATCAACAACAAATAATGGATTCGAATTTTTATTTGTACTAGTACCTCTTATTCGCACAGTTAAACCACCCCCTGGAGCTCCTGATTCTTGCATGATATTAACGCCTGCAGTTTTACCCTGCAAAGCCTGTTCAATTCGCACTTGATTTTGCTCTAAATCTCCTGCATCAAGCTTTGATATAGCACCAGTGATTAAACTTTTTTTCTGAACACCATAACCTATAACTACTACTTCGTCAAGATCTGTAGCTGATACTCTTAATGAAATATCAATTTTAGAACGCCCCAATATTTGGGTTTCCTGAGACTCCATACCAACATAGGAAAATTGGAGAGTTGCGCTGGGTGAAACTGTTATTTTGTAATAACCATAAATGTCAGTTACAGTTCCATTGTTGGTGCCTTTTTCTAATATTGTTGCACCTGGTAAAGTCTGCCCATCATCAGCAGAGGTAATTACACCTTCTACAGTTATTGATTGAGCAAAAATTTCTAGTGAAACAACTAAAAACGCTGAGATGAGTAGAATCTTCTTCATATTTTTTAATTTGTTTAAATATTTTTGACTTTTTAAAAACTTAAGCAAGTTAAGGAATATAATACCAGAATATAAATCAAAACAATACTTCAATTATACATCAGAAATACATCTAAAATACATCAGTGTTTTATATATGGATTGATAAACAATATTTTAAGAATTTATATAATATAAAAACTACTACATCAAATAGTTTGATTTGTTCTTTAAATGAAAAATCCAATGGTTATTTTTCAAAAATTTTTAAGATTCATTTTTTATTATAGCATATGTTTTAAATAATAAAGATACAAATCCTAATTATAACTCAATTTAAAAACTTTTACTAAACTCGATCCGCAAAATTTATTATATACTTATTAAACACTAGGTCTCATAATAATTTAAAAAATAAAAAAAGATAAATACAGCTGGGGCAATAGTTTTAATAAACATATAAATCTGCTTAATTGAAATCGAAATTTTTGTTTTATACATAACATTTAAAAAATAAGGTAATTAGATATACATAAATTAGTTGCAACCTTAAAGACACAGAATCATTTAAAGAGTAAACTATAAAGGAATTTTAATATGCTAATCGATCCTGTATAATTATAATATTCGTACTGTCCTATTGGTTCTTCTTTGCTTCTTTTACAAATGTGTGAGTTGAAATAAAATAGAACGATCAGCAGCTTTTAAGCCTATTTTACCATGAAGGACAAAAGTTAATCAGAAAATGCACCCTGATACTATTTTTAAAAAGTGCCAATGATTTAGAACCTAGTGAAAAAGGCTGAGCAAGGGTAATTCCCATTATTTGAATTTACCATAGGGTCCAAATAATAAAGAAATTTAAATGGCTATTTTGATATGAATTAATAATTTGTTTGATCTACCCAATAGAAAATGGTGAAATTACAAAAAGTCTTTACAATTAAAACTATTAATAAATAGCATCTTTTACTTTTATGATTTTTCCGTTTTAAGCTATATTCTCATATAGGATAATATCAAGAAAATTAAAAGAAGTAAAATTTTTTATGATTAGAAAGGTATTAAGCATAGGATAAAAACAGATTAAAAAAAAGGGAGTCCTGTGTTAGAGGATCTCCCTTTATCTTAACCTATAAGATTTACTTATACCTATTAATAAAAATAAATATTATCTACAAAAATGGTTGGAGTTGTCCCAGTTCCAGCATCATCAAACTTCACCTGTATAACCTGAGTTAAGTCAGGAGTAGTATATTCTGAAAGTAGAATATCAAAGCTCTTCCATACACCTGCCTCAGTTGTAAGTGTAACAGGATTCTCTCCAGCGCCTATCACGGATAAATTTATATTGGTTACAACTGAACAATAAATATCCACATGAAGCTTAGTTTTACTTGAAACGTTTTGAACATTACCTGCCCAATCAATGCCCTGATAGGTTAAACCAGCCATCTTTAGAACTTTTTCAGATAAAACATCTATTTCTTGTGTCACAGTTGCCTGTCCCCAATCAGGATCAAGGTTAACTCCTGAAATAGCTGTGTAAGCATCACTATAAATAGATATAACATTTGCTTCAGGTTCCGTAGGAGTTGGTGCAAGTACTGTAGGGTTTAAGCTAATTGTTACAGTCTTTGTAATTTCTTTAGTACTAGCATCAGCAGCTGTACCTGTTAAAACAACATCATAAGACCCTTCTGCAGCATAGGTATGCGTTGGATTTTCTTCGGTAGATGTATTACCATCGCCAAAATCCCAACTATAGGAAACTGCATCTGCAGATTTATTCTCAAATGTTACTACAAAATCGTCAACAGTAAAAGTAAAATCTACCATGAATGAAACTACATCAGGCTCGTTTGCCCAATCATGGTAACTAACATAATTGAATTGCCAATACCAACCTTCACCGGTTAAAGAAACCTCCATCAAATCATATTCAGTTCCTTCTGTAATAGTTACATCGTATGTTAATGAAGCTTGAGGAACAGCAACATCACCACCTGGGGATTTTGAAACTAATCCTAACCATGCACCTGTTCCATCTAAAGTTAATGTACCTGCAGCAGCATCATATGTAAATTGATGCGTTCCGCTTAACCAATCGGTTATATCAGCACCATCTTTATTAACTGTAAAATTGGAAGCTGCAATGCAAGTTTCAAAATAATCACTTTCTGTAGCAAATACAACGCCATCACCCCACATATAACCACCATCGTCAAAATCCATAGAACCATCCGCATTGAATGTCCAGGTTTGATTGAAAACACAAGGACGTTTTCCATTATTTTGTAATGCCCACCATTGTGTATAATTAGCTGCATCTGGACCTACACCCATTGCATCACCAGTACGAATTAACTTCCATATTTTAGAAGATCCCCCAGTTAAGAGTGCTTGCGGATCTGCTATAATTGTGATATCCTTACTAATATCATCTGTCTTTCCATCAGCATTTGTTGCAGTTAATGTTACAGTAAAAGTGCCCTCAGCAAATACATGTGTAGGATTTTCTTCGGTAGATGATTCACCATCACCAAAATTCCAAGCATAGGAAATCGCATTCTGAGAGTAATTCGTAAATATTACCTCTAATGCATTGGTTTCGCTAACTTCATATTGAAAGCTGGCTACGGGATCTTTTGCAGCATCATCTTCCTCATCACATGCCGTAAATGTAAACAAGGAGATCAAAGCTCCCAAGAAAAAGATCTGTGTTAAAATTCTAAATTTTTTAGTTTTCATGTTACTTTTTTTTTGGTTATTTATTAAGGTTAGATTCTAAAAATTTATTTTTTATCATAAGTTAAGAAAATCGTAGAATGAATCCATAAAACGACTTCTAAATTCAGGGTTAAGTATTACGATAATTCTACTAACATTATACATTATACTTTTATATCATTTAAACTTTATGTTAAATATGGATTTATTTAATCTTAATTATTTGTACAATTTTATTCTTTAAAACGTATATTGTCAATAATTTGATTACTTCAAAGCTACATCAGAAACACATCAATACTACATCGTATAATTTGTATTAATTTGGAAGCCAATATTATGCATCTGATTTGATTGTATACAAACAACTACATCATCATGTTATTTGTTAATAATAAATCCAATTTGTGGTTTACAATAAATTTGTATGAATCATAATTTCATCATGAAGTCGATTAAGTTCTCAGATGTGGGGATATCTAATTTTTTTCTTAGCCGATACCGGCTAATTTCAACACCTCTAATTGAAATATTTAACAATGGTGCTATTTCTTTTGTTGACAAGTTCATTCTGAGGTATGCACATAGTTTTATATCACTTGGTGTTAAATTGGGATATAATTCACGAAGTTTTTTAGTAAAATCTTCATAAACTTGGTCAAAATATACCTCAAATTTTTCCCAGTCTTCTTTTTGGTTAGTACTTTGGTCTATTTTTTTAATAAGTTTTTGTAAATGCTTCTGTGCATCTGGATTTACCTTTTGAGATATTTGGTTTAACTGTTCTTTCATACTAAACAATGTCTCATTTTTTTGGGTTACCTGCATTGCATAGCTTGCCAACTCTTTTGTTTTTAACTCAACCTCAGCTTTGTTTTTTTCATTCTCTATTTTCAATTTTTCATTACGTAATTTTACAATTTCCTGCTGAGCTGAAAGCACTTCATTTTTATGACTTATTTTTTGTTGCAACAATTCTTTTTCTTTTTTTATTCTAAAAGCTCTTTTTTCTCTTTCAATTCTCTTTTTGATAACAAATACAATAATTAATACTATTAAACAAATTCCAATAATATACGAAATATAGGCAGGTATTGATCTATACCAAGGCGGGCTAATTACAAATTTAAAATATGCAATATCAGATTCGACATTGAATACATTTTTTGCCTTGACTTTAAACACATATTGTCCTTCTTTAAGATTTGTATATTCTTTATATGTTTTATTTGTCCAATCTGACCAATCTTCTTCGAATCCTTCTAAATAGTATTTGTATTGAAGATCTTTAATATTCTCATAATAAGTAGAAGAATATTCAATTTTAATATTATTATAATTAAAGGGCAATAATACGATCTGCGAATCTGGTTGAATCGTAACGATATGCCCTTTATTATTGACAAATGCACCATCAAATAAAATGCTGTCATTGGTGGTTCTAATAGACCGTATCAGTGCATTAAAAGGGATTTCAATATCTTTAAAAAAATCGGTGCTAAAATGAGCAAAACCATTTTCAGTTGCTATTATAACACTTGCATTATTTAAAGGAAATAGGTGTTCAAAACTCCGAACAAAACTACCAGCAAATGATTTGAAATGTGTTCTGGTAACTTTAAAACTACCATCGTTTAGTTTTTTAATGAAACCCATCTCATCTCCTTGTATAAACCATGTATGACCAATTTTATCCTGAGCTAATTTCCGTAATGTTCCCTTAGTCCCAAAAAGTTTTATTAGGTCCTTGTTTTTTACAAATCTTTGATGTTCTTCATCAAAATTATATATACCAGTACTATTTGAAAAAATAAATTCATTATTAAATCTTAAAACATTATTATCAAAATCAGTTTCTAAACCTTTTGTCGAATTATAAAAATTAAGATTAATTATACTATCAAGATTTTTATTTAAATCTAATTTATAAATTCCTTTATACCCATGGCTGATCCATAATGTGTATTTGTTCTTAGCTAGGTATAATTCAATCATCCGGCACGATTCGTTAAATCCATTTAGTTTTTCTACTTTCCATTGAGTTGTATTTCTATTTTCATATTTATAAATACCAAAATAAGTTCCCTGTAACATAGTATTTTCCTTGTCAGGTATATTAAATAGATGCCAACCTCCTGCTGCTTCTGAAATAAGTATCGCCTCATTATTTTTTATTAAATAAGTTCCATTGTTATGCCCACAAAACAATTGGTCTTTATACTCAAATAGATCCCACACCTGACCTTGTGTGTTCTTTACAATTTTAAAATCTAAATTTTCATTTAATGGATCACTTAATTCCTTTAGTTCTTTATAAAATAATCCTTGATTAGTACCCAGATAAAGATTATTATGATATAGATAAGAAGCATATCCAGCACCAATTTTGCTTTCGTTTACTAAATTAGTAAAGGGACTATTAGTCAAAACATAATCAATACCATTATCTAATCCTAACCATAAATTATTGTAATTGTCTGTATAAATACTAAGTATTGTATTGTTTTGTAGTCCTTTATCACGATTAATTAATTGTACAGGTTCACCATTTTTATCGATAATTAAAACACCATTTAGTATGGTACCTATGGCAAAGTAATCTTTTACTTTTGTTGCGCAATAAACCTGATTTTGTTTTAGAAAATTATTTATAGGTATATTCCAAAGTCTAACGGTATTGTCTTTTATAAGATATAATCCGTCATTTGAAGTGCCTATAATTATATCTGTTTCATTCAAAGGAAGCATGGTCCAGATGTTATTATTGAAAACACCTCCACCATCTACAGGGATTAATTTTTCGTCTTTTAATTTTAATAAACCTTTATTTTTTTCAGTAATATACAATTCCCCATTTACATAAAAACTAAAATGGAAATCACGTTTCTGAGCTATAATGTGTATTTGATCCTTTTTATAAAGAAATATTTCAGAAAAAGACTGGAAGATAATGCCATTTTCTGTTTCATATATTTTCCAAATGTCACCAAAATTTCTGTTCTCAACAGGAATCTTATCAACAAGTGAAACATAAATTAGTTTTCCTTTTGATGAACCTTTTAAATATCCAAACTCATTAAAAGCACCAACATAAATAGTCCCTTGTTTGTCAGTTGTAATAGAACGAACTACAGAAGAATTTGGCATTTGTAATAATTTCCAATGAACCCCGTCAAACTCCAATACTCCATCGTTATTACCAAAATACATTATACCTCTTTTATCTTCAGCAATAGCCCAGTTTTGAGTACTTGCATTATATTCCTGTTTTGGGAAATTTACAATATTAGGTATACCAATACTTTTTATTTGTGAAAGGCTTATAAGACTTATCAAAGATAGAGTAAGTGTGCTAAGGAATCTTTTAATTGTATTTTTAAATGGACTGATCAATATATTTATTTTTAGAATGTTCAAAATTCACAAATCAATATTTTGTTCAAATGGATTAAAGGTTTTATTAATATGTATTACTTTATTATTATTTCATCAACAAATATATGCAATTTATTGCCTGCTCCTTTGTGCCAGTCAGGACAATTTATTTTGCTTTTCCCGAT
>JAIFLC010000178.1 GCA_020049295.1 Bacteroidota bacterium | reverse complement strand
AAGAGGGGGCTCATAAATCCTATGTGGAAGCAGCATCTTTTGTTCCCGAAGCCCAACAAATTGCAAATGAAGAAGATGGTCACGAAAAGGAACTCATTGCAATGATTGAGGAAAAAAAACTCGATTATGTTGGATCAATTGTTTTGGGCCTAAATGATGCCTTGGTAGAACTTACCGGAACGCTAGCTGGATTAACATTTGCTTTGCAAAATACACGATTAATAGCAATTGCAGGTTTAATTACAGGTATTGCGGCTTCATTTTCTATGGCTGCATCACAATATTTATCAACTAAAGCCGAGAATAATGGATCAAATGCAATAGCATCATCCTTTTATACAGGTCTTGCATATGTTTTTACAGTAGTCATATTAATTCTTCCTTATTTTTTATTTACCAATTATTTTGTTTGTCTGGGATTAACGTTGACTTTTGCCGTTTTGGTGATTTTATTTTTTAACTATTACATTTCAGTTGCAAAAGACCTGAATTTTAGTAAACGTTTCTGGGAAATGTTTGTAATCAGCATGGGTGTTGCTGCATTTACATTTGGTATTGGTTATTTGGTTCGAATTTTTTTAGGAGTTGGTATTTAATTATTTGAATGATTTTTGAAAATATACTTTTTTTAACTAATTATGATGCAGTGGGATAAATTAATTTTTGCCAAAAGGTTAGGGCAGGAGAAAAAAGAAATTACAAACCCCGAAGAGATTCGTTCTCAGTTTCAACGCGATTTCGATCGCATCATTTTTTCCTCACCATTTCGAAGACTCCAAAATAAAACGCAGGTTTTTCCTTTGCCCGGAAGTGTATTTGTGCATAACCGGTTAACCCATAGCCTAGAAGTGTCCAGCGTAGGAAGATCATTGGCAAATCTTGTTGCCTTGGAGCTAAAAAAAAGATCAGACATTAAAAACAAAGAGATTCTGAATGAACTTGGGTCTATAGTATCGGCGGCATGCTTAGCTCATGATTTAGGTAATCCTCCCTTTGGCCATGCAGGCGAAGAAGCTATCTCGAGATTCTTTTTACAAGACAAAGGACAAGAGATCAGGTCGCAAGTAAAAGATACAGAATGGACTGACCTTATCCATTTCGAAGGAAATGCAAATGCGTTACGTTTGCTCACACATCAATTTGCTGGAAGGCGCAAAGGAGGATTTGCTCTCACCTATACAACGCTTGCAGCATTGGTAAAATACCCGCATGGTTCTGATGCACTAAAAGGAAAGGGAAAGAAATATGGGTACTTTCAATCCGAAAAGGATACATTTTTATCCATTGCAAATGAGTTAGGATTAAAAATAAGAAGTGAAAATCCTTTGATTTTTGTGAGACACCCTTTGGTTTATCTGGTAGAGGCAGCTGACGATATTTGTTATGAAATAATGGACATTGAAGATGCACATAAATTAAATATCCTCAGTACTCAAAAAACGTTCGATTTATTACTTGGATTTTTTGATAAAAAAGAAGATTGTAATTTCTATGAGCAGAAAGAAGTTGTTTTTAAGGAAGTTACTGATATTAATGAACAAGTTGCATACTTAAGAGCATCTGTTATAAGTAAGCTTATAAAAGAAACCGCCGCAGTGTTTATGTATAATCACGGCAAAATTCTGGAGGGGGAATTTAATACTAGTCTTGTTAAGGAATTAACAGGGATAAGCAGCAATGCATTTGAAAAATGTCAAAAATTGGCAATTAAAGAAATATACAATCATCCGTCTGTTGTTAAAATCGAATTATCAGGATATAATGTAATTGGGACCCTCCTTGATGAATTTGTTTCTGCATTAACAAAGCCCGACAGCGGATATTCGAAAAAAATTCTTTCAGTTATTCCTTCTCAGTTTAATATCGAAGACCAGCAATTTTATAAAAAAATAATGGCCATCGTTGATTTTGTTTCAGGCATGACAGACCTGTATGCTGTTGATTTATATAAAGATATTAAAGGAATTAATCTTTGATTTAAAAAAAATCGGTTAATATGAAAAAGAAAAAAATGAATTCATTACAAGTTCTCAGAAATGTGATAAAAATCAGAATAATAAGAAAACAACTTTACCAGATAGTTTAAAAAACTATTTGTTAGTTTATAACGAAACAGGAGCCGACATATTTGAGAAAGAAAATATTGATGATCTTTTTCCTTTATTAAAAAAAGAAAATGTTAACTGGTTTCATTTCAATTCTCTGCAGAGTAGTGATTCTGTCGAAAAGATTGGGAAACACTTTAATTTACATTCACTTTTGCTCGAAGACTTAGTATATATAGATTTGCTTCCTAAAGTTGAATATTATAGCGACCACTTACTTTTTACATTAAAAATGTTTCAAATAGATAAAGATAAAGAAATTAAGTATGAACAGTTAATTATTGTCTTAGGGCACAATTATTTAATTACGATTCAGGAAAATCCGGGCAATTTTTTTATTCAGGCTAAAGAAAGAACATTAAACCAAAAGGGAAAAGTGAATAAAAATGGAACCGATTATTTATTTTATGTTTTAGTAGATCTTGTTGTCGATAATTATTTTAATGTAATGGAATTTTTAAGAGAACAATTAGACGAAATTGAAGATTTATTAGTTGAATATCCAGATCAGAATTATATACATAGATTGCATGAAATAAGGAAGAAAGTTGTAACAGTTCGTAAATATGTATTTGGTTTATTGGAGTCGCTTCAAAACTTAATAAGCGATGAGCCAAATCAGATTGAAGAGTCGAACTACAAATACTTAAGGGATATTAAAGATCATGTGCAATACAATTTTGTGCTTGTTGAATCATTTAAAGAAGATCAACGAAGCTTGGTTGAACTAAATCAGTCGAATCAGGGCAATAACATGACACAGGTAATGAAAACGCTTACCATTATTACATCCATATTTATTCCATTAACATTTATAGTGGGTGTGTATGGC
Organism: Bacteroidota bacterium; assembly: GCA_020049295.1. Classification (GTDB taxonomy): domain Bacteria; phylum Bacteroidota; class Bacteroidia; order Bacteroidales; family UBA12077; genus UBA12077. The sequence goes on along the minus strand of JAIFLC010000178.1, from coordinate 8,203 downwards.
ATGAACTTTCATTATATGCCTGAAATTGATTGGAAGTGGGGATACTTTGCCGTTATGTTTTTAATGCTGATAATAGCAGTAACCATGATTATTTATATGAAACGGAAAGGGTGGTTTTAGCGAATCCAGTATATGAAACGTTTTGTGTGTTTCACGTTAATTGCATGTAAATCAAAGTCACACCAGCAGCGGTCATAAGAGCTAAAGCCGCAAATCCAAAAAGGTTAATCATTTTAGTGTTTGTATCCTTACCCATTATTTTTTTGTTGTTGGATATGTGAAGAATAATTGCAATCAGAATCGGTGCAGTCAATCCATAAAGAATGGCAGAATAAATCAATGCTTTAACTGGTGAAATACCAATGTAATTCATCGCTAACCCCAAGATTAGTGAAATGGCGATGACAATGTAAAAACCTTTTGCCTTACTGAATTTCTTATCCAAACCTTCTTTCCAGCCAAATGTTTCGGTAATAATATAAGAAAGGGAACCACTCAAAACGGGAATTGCTAAAAGTCCAGTACCGATTACACCAATAGCAAAAAGCAGATAAGCTGAATCTCCCGCTAATGGTTTCAATGCCTGAGCAGCTTGCTCTACGGTGTCAATCTGATGAATACCCCCGTTAAATAAAACAGTCCCAGTAGTGAGAATGATAAAAAACATGACAATATTTGAAAAGAGCATTCCGAAATCCACATCTATCTTCATTTCGCGGATTATTTTTTTATTCACGATTAAGTGATTCTTCTTACTTTTCATGTCTTCCACTTCCATTGTTGTTTGCCAAAAGAAAAGATAGGGGGAAATGGTTGTTCCAAGGATGGCAACAAGAATGCCGATAAAGTTTTTATCAAATGTTATCGTCGGAATGAAAGTAGCTTTCAAAACGGCGATCCAATCCTGTTTGTATAAAAAAGGAACAATAAGGTAAACTAAAAGAACAATGCAGAGATATTTAAGTACAGCAGCAATTTTTTGATATGGCAAATAAATAATCAACACTAATAGTAAAATTGTGAAGAAGAAGCAAAAATAGGATGCATGAATTGAAGGAAATAATAGATTACCTACTGCTCCCATCCCAGCTATATCAGCACTAATATTCATTATAATAGCAGGAAAACTAAACAACAGCATTAAATACAAAATAGGTTTTGAATAATACGTTTTAATCGTTCCTGCTAAACCATGTGAAGTAGCCAGCCCAATTCTTGCGCACATTTGCTGAATGGAAGCCATTAGAGGAAATGTGATAAGTGCTGTCCAAAGAGTTGAAAGCCCAAATGCTGCTCCTGCCTGTGAGTAGGTCGCAATGCCCGAGGGATCATCATCGCTTGAGCCTGTTACAAGTCCAGGTCCAAGTATTTTCATAAAACGAAGAAATTTATAAAAAATGGTTGTTTTGTTTTTCATTTAGCTGTTTCAACTGAATCGATGATAAATATACAGCCATTATTAGTAAAAGAGAAATCGTACTATTTAGTTATATTAAAAACGCAGTGTAAATGTATTTCTTGAAAAATCAATAGTGATTGATAGCCACATATAGTAAATGGGCATAAGTGTATGAATGGGTTTTTAGATCTGTTTGTAATAAATATTTTCTGACCATTGAATAGGTCTAACTGATAAAAGGATTTAAGACTTAATTCTTTAAAATAGTTTTTACAAAGTAGAATTTACCGAGATCAATACTTTTTTAAATAGCATCTTCGCTGAATGTATCTCCTTGTGAAATGTCCCCACTCATAAATCCTTTTTTAAACCAATGCATACGCTGTTCGGATGTTCCATGAGTAAAATCATCAGGTACAACTCGACCGCGTGTCTTTAATTGTATAGCGTCATCACCAACAGCACCTGCAGCATTTAACGCCTCTTCAAGATCACCTTGCTCCAGCGCATTCATCATGTTTTGCTCATAATGAGCCCAGATACCAGCAAGAAAATCGGCCTGTAATTCTAGTCGAACCGTAAGTTCATTTGCTCTCGATTCGCTTAACTGTTGACGCTGAGCATGAACTTCTGGCAATATTCCTAGCAACTTCTGAACATGGTGACCAACTTCATGAGAGATAACATAGGCTATCGCAAAATCTCCATAAACCCCAAAACGGGACTCCAGTAAATCGCAAAAGCTTAAATCGATATATATTTTTTCATCGGCAGAGCAGTAAAATGGTCCGCTTGATGCACTTGCATACCCACAGGCTGATTCAACCTGATCTCTGAATAATACTAAAGTTGGTTTACGATAGGTATTCCCTTGCTCCTCGAATATTTTGCTCCAGATTTCCTCTGTATCTGCTAGAACAACAGATACAAACTGAGCTATTTTGTCCTCTTCAGTGCCTGATTCATAAGGGATGGATGTCTGTTCCTGCTGAGTTTGAAATTGCTGCAAAACTTCAGTTGGGTCTCCACCTAAGAACATTACAATAACTGCAATGATTATTCCAGTTAATCCCCCACCAATTGTGATGTTTTTTGCTGACATTCCACGACGGTCTTCAACATTTCCGCTTCCGCGTCTTCCTTTCCAAAGCATCGTATTAATAATTATTAAGTAATTTGATTTTTTTCATACTCATCAACAATCTGTTTTGCTTTTATATAATCTTTAATTGAAACAAATACTGCAATAGGTCCAGCCCCACCGGGTGATGTCCACCAGGGATTTAATGTGCCAAGAATTTCATCCATGACGAAGACTTCTATTTCGGCATTTTCAAGTAAGCTTTTTACCATTCCAACTTGCCATGGAGTTCCTGCGAACACTTCGATTGGGCCATTTTCCTGGTTCATCTTCATGATGATAGATTAAAATCATCTATAAAATTAATTGTATCTTCTTTTGTTTTGCAAAATTGAATGATATTAAAAAGCAGGTTCAAGTACCTGCTTTTTTAATATCTGATTAGGTTAATTACTTGCCACTTCGAATAACTGTTTTCAAGATGGTTTCATTTCCGGCAGTTATTTTCACATGATATAATCCCTGCTGATCGCCTAATTGTTTTGAAGTAATTGTTTCGGTATAATAACCTGCAGGTTGTTTTTGTTTCTGAATTGAACTTACTTTTCGTCCTGAATTGTCGAAAATAACAATTTCAACAGGACTGTCCTTTTGAATGTAATAATCTATTTTAAAGCTTTCGCTAAATGGGTTTGGATAAATATTCGCGCTTATATTTTCAAGTTCTGGTTTTTCCTTTTCGGTTACTTCATTTAACTTAACTTTTGAATAATACGCTGTTCTTATAGTGTTCATTCCATTTGAGTTTTGACTTTGAATAATAGTTAGAAGTGGGTATCTTATGTCTTTTGAGTACCACTTGTAAGAAACAACACCGCAGTTACACGATGATCCTTTGCTATGCTCCTCTTTGTAGGTTTTTATTCTAATCACATTGCGATAAGTACCTGTTGGAATAATTAATGTGCCATATGCATCGGCTTCAAGTGTGTAAGTTCCCTCAATTGGTTGTTTAAAGGTTGGTCCTTCAATAGTTCCCGAAAAATCACCCGAGTAAACATCTCCATATTCGAAAGGGAATACCATTTTTACAAAGGGCTTGTCATATTTAGTAATTGTATTGCCAGTAACCGTTCCATATTGTTCCATAATATCTCCGGTTGACTTAAAAAAGAATTTAACACCGAATTCTTCGAGAACAGTATTTGCTTCCGGAATATCAATTGCATTGGCGGTTTTAGAAACATCGTACATATAACTGGTAAGCTGTGAGTTGGTTTCTAGTTTCGAAAAATCCCAGACTCTTGCAGCTCCATTTGCTCCTGCATCAACATTGTCCGTTATATTAAAATAGTGTTCATCATCGACTTTAAGAATATGTGAATCACTTTTCATTAAAAACTGAGCATTAGCTGTAATGAAAAAGCATGAAACGATTAGTAAAGAGTATATTTTTTTCATAGTTTTTATTTTTAAATTCGAACATTTTGGAGGTATAAATTACGAAAAAAATAATACGAAGTAAAGGTTTAAAGTATTTTTTTGTCCTAATCAAGAAGGATTTGTAGTTATTGTTTTTATGAACACCAATCATTATAAGCATAACAGGCTGATTTTCTAATTGATAAGTATTTATACCCATTCATTTTACGATTTTTATCTGTTTACTATAAAAGGTATTCCACCTATTTTTGACAAGTTAGGATTCGTGTCCACCTGATCTGAATTTATGGGAAAACTCTACGATCTTTTACTACAGGATGTTCGATTTAAAGAAGGGTTGAATGCTTGCATGAACTGCGGTGTTTGCACTGCTATTTGCCCCGCTGCAGAATTCTATAAATACGATCCACGAGAAATTATTGATACTGTTCAAACCAAAGACGAAGCTAAAATTGAAGCTTTGATGAGAAGTGAAACAATCTGGTATTGTGGCCAGTGCATGTCTTGCAAGACGAGATGTCCAAGAGGAAATACTCCAGCTATGGTTGTTATGGCGTTAAGGTCGGTATCTCAAAAACTGGGATATTTTACCGATTCGGAAAAAGGACGTCAGCAGTTTGCAATTAAGCGAACAGTTGGTGAAAACATTTTAAAATACGGATATTGTGTTCCTACCTATGCCGTAACTCCCGAAATGCATCCCGAACAGGGTCCAATTTGGAGCTATATAAACGAAAACATTGAAGAGGTGATGGAACGTCTCGGAGCTAATCTCCGAAAACCAGGCCCAGGTTCAATGCGCGAAATACACCAATCAAATCTGGATGAATTAGACAGAATATTCGAAGTTTCTGGTGGACATAACTTGTACAATGACATTGAACGCTTTTCGGAAAAAAAAGCCGATGAAATGGGAATGGAGTTTAAAAAAGAAGGAACGGATAACGAATATTTCAGGCACGTGTATACGTTCAATAGTGGTAATCATAGCAGGGAATAAGTATGGAAGAAAAAAGAAATATATGGAAAGACTATCAGAAAGAGATTGCTGATGATCATTATTACTATGTTCGGAGTTGCATTCGTCAGAGCTTTTTCCCAGCATCAGAAGAATTTTTTCTTAAAGTTTTAAAGGATGAGCTTGGTAAAGATATTTTTGATGATCCAAATCATACTACCTGCACAGGAATTGGATATCATGCCGATGTGGTGCCTTTTGAAACGATCATGACTGTTGTGGCCAGACATTTTGCTTTAATGAAGGAATCAGGATACAAAAATATTATAATATCTTGTGTTACATCCTTTGGTATTTATACAGAGATTATCGAAACATGGAAACATTTTCCCGAGGTGCTGGAAAAAATTCGGGAGAATCTTTATAAAGCAACTAAAAGAGAGTTCGATATTCCCCTCAATATGACTCACTCGAGCGATATCATTTATAAATTCAGAAATGAAATTGCCGAAAAAGCCAACTATAAATTAATAAACCAATTAACCGGCAGGCCATTAAACGTGGTTGAACATATTGGTTGTCATTATTCAAAAATGTTTCCAAAATACGGTGTTGGGGGAGCTGAATTTCCGCTGGTTCTTGCCGGAATGATTAAAGCTTGGGGCGGAGACGTTATAGATTATCCTGAGCGTCGCCATTGTTGTGGTTTTGGGTTCAGACAATACCTTGTTCAGGCAAACCGTGGGTATTCTGCTGCAAACTCGAAAAAGAAATTTGAATCGATGGAGCCTTACAAGCCCGATCTTGTTTTATGTAACTGTCCCGGATGCACCATGTTTATGGATAAGTGGCAATATACCATTTCGGAGCTGGAAGGTAAAACTTACGGAGAAAACAACCAGGGAGTGCCGGTTTTAACATATGAGGAACTAGCCGGTTTGGTGTTGGGATATAATCCATGGGATTTAGGATTACAGTTTCATCAAATTCAATCGGAACCATTGTTGCGAAAAATGGGAATCGATTTTTCACCAGAAGATAAATACAAAACGCGATCCGGAATTCAGATGCCTATGCCCGAATGTCCGGCAAATATTAATTTCTAAGTAATGAATAAAAAGGTTGTTGTTATAGGTGGTGGAATTACCGGAATGGAAGCATCAGTGCAGCTTTCGGCATTAGGCTATTCGGTTACTATTTTAGAAAAAGAAAGCCAGCTTGGAGGACATTTAAAAGACTGGACTGTTCTTTTTCCCAATCTGCGTAAAGGTACAGAAATAGTATCTTTTCTTGAACACGGACTGGAGTTGCAAGAAGTGAATGTAATCTTTAATTCGAAAATCAACGAAATAAAAAAAATTAACAAACATTACGAGATTATAGTCGAGGGCAGAAAAACTCTTGTTGCTGATGCAATTCTAGTTGCTACCGGCTTTGACCTTTTTGATGCTCACCGTAAAGAAGAATTTGGTTATGGTATTTACGAAAATGTAATTACATCGTACGATCTCGAAAAAATATTTGCAAAAGAAGGTGAAATAAGAACTCCATCAGGAATAAAGCCTAAGAGGATTGGATTTATACATTGTGTTGGATCACGCGACGAAAAGGTGAATAATCACTATTGCTCAAATGTGTGTTGTGTTACAGGTGTAAAACAGGCAATGGAGCTTAAAACCCTTATTCCTGATGCTGAGATATTCAATTTTTACATGGATATGCGTATGTTCGATACACACTTTGAAGAACTGTATCTTGAATCACAAAAAAAATATGGAATTAATTTTATTCGTGGTCGCTTGTCAGAAGCAAACGAAACAATCGATAAACGAATTGTAATAAAAGTTGAGGATACATTAACCAGCCGACCCTTGAAAATGACAGTAGATATGATGGTTTTGCTGGTTGGCATGGAACCATCGAAAGGAACAAAGGAAATTGCAAACCTACTCAACCTTAAAATGCGCGAAAGTGGTTTTTTAAAGCCCGAAGATGATCATACCATGTCGAATGTATCGAATATGCCGGGTGTGTTTTTTGCTGGAACCTGCAGTGGCCCTATGTCGATAAAATATACGTTTACCGATGCACGGGCTGCAGTAACTAAAATTAATTGTTTCTTAAAGGAATACGAATTGCAAAACCGAATTTTAGTAAATTAATAATGACAGATTTCGGATTTACCATAAATAAACCAAGGGTTATTGATTATGACAACACCGACAAACGGGTGTTGAAATATCTGCTTGCTCATGAACCGAGTTTTAATTCATGCATATTTTGTGGTTCATGCACAGCAACTTGTTCGGCTGGTAATTTTACCGATTTTAATATCCGTAAACTGAAGATTTTTATTCGCAGAGGATTAACCGAAGAGATTGCTTCCGAAGCTGAGAAATGCATGCTTTGTGGTAAATGTTTCCTGGTTTGTCCGCGAGGAGTAAATAACCGAAATATAATTTTAAAAGTTCGCGAAGCATTAACTAAAATCGAAAGCCATGAATTATAGTCATTTTGTTTTGCCATTTACCATTGGCTTGATTGCGCTGCTGGCATATATGCTGGTTCGGTTTGGTGTTTGGATCTACATGCTCGATAAAGAAGATAAACAAAAAATAGGGAAGAATATATTCTCGATTAAATCGCTACAGGCAATAAAAGAGATTTTTACAGAAAGTTTGTTGCACAGTAAAATTTTTAAATCAAATAAAGTGTTGGGCTATATGCATATGAGCCTTGCCTTTGGATGGTTGCTTCTGATTATTGGCGGACATATACAAACATGGATTCATTACGACAGGTTTTCGAACCCGGTTTATATACCCATATTTTTCGAATATTTTGTACACAATAAAGAAGGAATGCTTTTTGGTGAGGTGCTTACCTTTACCATGGATCTTATTCTATTGTTTATTCTTACTGGTGTTGCTCTTGCCTATGTTAAACGTTTCTATTCAAAGTTTTTTGGGATGAAGAAAACCACCAATCTTAAATTAGGTGATAAATTTGCTTTAGCCTCACTTTGGTTAATCTTCCCGTTACGATTATTTGCTGAAAGTACAACAGCATCATTACATAATACCGGTGGTTTTTTAACTCAGAATTTTGGAAACTGGATTTCAGGATTTATTCCTGCATCATCATTCGAGCCTGTTTTTTGGTGGGCGTATTCAATTTCATTGGGAGTTTTCTTTTTAGCGCTACCTTTTTCGAGATATATGCATATACCAACAGAATTATTGCTTATTACTTTACGAAGATGGGGGGTAAAATCGAAAGAAACCTTTGATGCTTTTGCTGATGTTGAATTACACTCTTGTTC